>NZ_JSYF01000234.1:0-11626 GCF_054824225.1 Pontibacter sp. HJ8 | reverse complement strand
GGATGATGCCGGACACGGTACGCTTGCTTACCTGGCTTAGCTTCGTCTCCAGTCCCAGTTCATGGAAGATAGCCTGTTGCTCTGCATCGGCGGGTGAAAGCTCGTCCTCGCGCAGGGCCAGTTGGTAGGTGCCCGTGAAGCGCAGCTTCGTGTTGGGCTGGTAAGCCAGCTCCGGCGTCACTTCCTGCGACACAATGCTGAAGTTTTTGGATTCCAGGAAATTGGAGCGGTTGTCTCGGGTATTCTGCGCCAGGCTGACCCGGGAGCTCAGTACCTCATTCAGGTTGAGGCGGCCTACCAGCTGGTGACTGCCCACGCTGCGGGTTTCGGTGCCGTTAGCCAAAAGGGATTTCTGCTGGTTCTGCTGCAGGGTATACTCTAGGCCATACTTCGGATTACTCCGGTTAAAATACAGCGTATTGCGCAGCGACTTGATCAGCGAGATCAGAAACTCATCTTCAAAATCCTCGCTGAACGGATTGAAGCGGTTCATCACATCATCATCCGTCGTCTTCTTGTCGATGCTCACAAAAGACAAGGCCGAGAACTTCGAAGCAAAGCCTTTCCAACCTTCCTGGCTTCGCCAGCTGCGGGGCACGTTGCTGTTGAGGCGGTAGGTGAAGCGGTTGGTATAGGCGTTGATGTACTCATCCGTTGGTAGGAATACCTTGATGTAGCGGCGCTGATCCACGGTCTGGGCCTCCAGGTAGTCGTTCAGGTCGTTGGGGTTGCCCTCGTCACGGAGGTAGTGGGTGCCCTGCCCCGGCAGCGTCTCCCGGAAGATGAAAATTCGCTTCAGCTCGCGACCCGTGCCCACGGCATAACTAATTTCAGAACGAAAGCTGCCATCCAGGAAAGACGTGTTCCAGTCGATGCGCGACTGCACGGTTTCCTCGTCCAGCCCCTGCGCCAGCTTCAGTTTCCGGTACGTTGCCTGCACGCCTACATCGCTGTCCGTACCATACCGCTTCTGCAGCATGGCGTTGTAGGTCTGCCCTACTTCCGGCGCACCCAGTTCGCCTGCAGCTGTCGGCCGCAGGTCGGTGCGGTGGCTGTAGTCTACCCGGAAGCGCGTGCTGGCCGTGTCGCGGCTCTCCACAAATACCAGGTGCTCGTCAAAATACATCGCCGAACCCGTTACCGAATCCGTGCCCATCGCCTTGATCTTGTTCTTATCGAAGCGGTATACATAGCCCGGCTCCAGCTTGCCCAGCTTATACTTGGCGCCTACATCGCCCCTGTACCACTCCGACTCGCGGTCCGCCTGATCACTTTGGAGCATAAAAAAGTTGTTGCGCAGCTCCAGCTTGCCCACCTGCCGGAGCACATCCAGGTAATGCTGCACCCCGTTCACCTGCTGCTCGCGGTAGCGGCGGCTGATGCGGTAGTTCACCAGGTTCTGCGCATCGCGCACTGCCCCTACCGAGAAGTTAAAGATATGATCTTCGGCCTTCTTCTCCGTGTTGTTCAGACTCCAGTCACGGTCAAACTCAATGGGGCGGTAGCGGTCGATCGGCTCAAAGTTGACATCCGTATATTCATAGTTAAGTGTACTGTTGAGCTTATACTTCCCCAGGAAAGTTAGTTGCCTGTCCTGTAAGGTATAGCCTACCCGCATGGCCTTGCCATCATCGTCCTGGGCGTCGAGTTTGGAGAAGCGGTTGAGATCGTTCTGGGATGCAGCGCCTTCCAGGAAGAAATTAACTCCCTTCTCCACTTCGTAGTTTCCGCCCAGCGTGATGAGCTGCTTTTTGCGCGGCGTGGGCAGTAGGCGAACGGGCGCATAGTTGCCCTGCGGTACGCCGTTGAGAGGCGCTATCCACCGGTATACCCGTCCGTTCACGGCATTGTTGGCCACCACATAGTTGCCCCGGTTCGCCCCTACTTCCGAAAACCGCACATTGTATACCGCCGAATCCGGGTTGTTGGAATAGGCAAAGATCGTTTCGGGCAGCCCGTTCACCAGCGTGTCGCGCTGCGCGTACAGCACCTGTTGCGGATCGAAGGGCACCATTTCGGCCCCGGTCGTCACGGCCATGTTCAGGCTGTCGCCTATACCTGCCAGCAGCTGCTTGTCCTCTTCGCGCAGGTCGAGGTGCAGCAGGTTGTTGGGGTTATCGGACTCGTTGTAATAGTTGGCGTATACCTGCAGTTTGTTCAGCTGCTGGTAATGGCTGGCATGGTAGATACTGCGGCTATAGTTCATGTCCGAGTATTCGAAGTCTACCTTGATGCGGGAATTCTTGGTGATGACGTGGCGGGTGGTGAAGGTGATTTCGGCCTGGTTGTAATCGATCACATAGTCGAAGTCAAAGCCCCGGGTCAGCAGCCGCCCGTCCAGGAACACACGCTCCGAGTTGGCCAGCACGATGATGAAGCGCTCGTTGTTGGGACCCCGCAGGCGGTAAGGCCCCTGCACCCCTTCCAGCGCCTCCACTACCTGGGAAGCAAACTTGCCCTTCGAGACCGATGCGGCTATTGTGGTCGTCCCCATCCGCGCTTTCGACTTGCCGAAGGTGGTCTCAAAGGCCCCCCCCTGCACGTTTTTGTAAAACTGCATAAAGTACGAGGGCTTGCTCCGCAGCACCACATCCCCGGCCGATAGCTGCCACAGCTTATGCTTGAGCGTGATGTATACCCGGTCGAATTCATTCAGCTGCTGCGTATTTCCCTCCGGCTGAAAGGGGATGTTCTGGTCGGTGATGGCAGCCGTTATACTGATATCTTCTGTCAGTTTGCCGTCCAGCTGCAAGTTCAGCGTCGAGTTGACAAATACGTTCTGGGTGTTGCCAAACGAGATGCCGCGTGAGATACTGCCGGTCTTGTTGAGCCCGGGTGTTTTGAAAATCTCTTCGCGCTGGGCAAAATCTTCCTTATAAAAGTCTTTCTGAAAAGAGGTCATCTCCAGCTTGCCGATATCACGCCGGAAGGCCGGCCGGCTGAGGCTGAGCGGCAGCACCCGGTAGCATACCTGCACCGAGTCCCGCACAGGCACCTTGGTACCCAATGTATCCAGGAAAAGATAGGTCGGCTCGGGGAACTCCGTCAGCCTGAATTCGTGGGTTGTGTAGTTGTAGTCGAACCGGAATTGGTCTTTCCGGGGGCCGGAAAAGGTGATGGAGCCGACATCCAGCGTCATCGTGTCGAGCACTATAGGCTCGGCAGTCACGGGTATCCAGCGGCAGTGCCGGTTGCTGACGGTGGGCTGGGCCAGCACAGGCAGGCTCAGCAGCAACAGCAGGATACCAATGCCCCATCCCCTGGTCATGCCCTGGCCAGCGGTAAGGCAATATAAAACGTCGTTCCTTCTCCTTCTTCCGTCACAAACCAGATGCGACCTCCCGCGTTTTCTATTCCTTTTTTGGCTACGGCTAACCCTATACCTGAGCCGGTATACTTGGTACTGAAATTTGGAATAAACACCTTGTTCCGTATCTCAGCAGGTATACCGCTACCATTGTCGGTGATAGAGATCAGGGCTGTATCGTCCGGCTCCAGCTTCAGGCTTACTTTGATCACCGGCTTACGGCTGGCCGGCACCGACTGGATCGCATTCAGCAACAAGTTATTGAACGTCCGTACCATCAGCGCCTCATCCGCAAGTACGAGCACGGGCTCCTCCGGTATACAGATGACACTGCCGGTAGTGGCCGGGTTGTGGTGCAGGTCGGATGCTTTGCGCAGGGCCTGGCCCAGGTCCATCAGTTCCGCCTTCGGCTCCGGCATGGAGGTAAAGTTGGAGAAAGATGTGGCAATGTCGTTGAGAATGTTGATCTGGGTGATAAGCGTATGCGAGATCTTGTTGATCAGCTGCTCTGTGTTCGGGTTTTTATCGGCAATGGCTTTCTGCAGGTACTGCAGCGACAGCTTCATCGGCGTCAGCGGGTTCTTGATCTCGTGGGCCACCTGCCGTGCCATCTCCCGCCAGGCCGCTTCCTTTTCACGCATGGCCAGCTCGATCTTGTTCTGCTCCAGGGTCAGCAGCATGCGGTTGTACTCGTTCACCAGCATCCCGATCTCATCGGCTCCTTCATAGGCCAGCATCTCGTTCTTTCCGGTAAGGGAGGTATGTTTCAGCTTGTCGGCCAGCATGCGCAGTGGCACGGTGAGGGCACGCGAAGCAAAGAAGGTCAGGAGGATGAACATGATGAACATCACGGTGAAAATGTTCATCGTCGTGGTGATGAGCTCGATCAGTTTCAGGTCCAGCTGCCGCTCCGAGTCAAAGAAAGGGATGCCGATAAAGCCCAGCAGTCTGTCCGGATCATCGTTCTCACGCAGGGGCAGGTATAGCGCATTAAAACTCAGGTTGCCGGCCTGCTCATCGAGCAGCACCCGCAGTGCCTGCCGCTCCGATATGGCTGCAAACGCATTCGGGTTCACCAGCTTGGATAGCAGACCTGCCTCAAAGATCAGCGGCTGGCTGGTCACCAGCAGCCTGCCGTAGCGGTCGTACAAACTCACATCGGCTTCCGAGAGGGCGGCAACAGCCGTGACGCGTCGCAGGAGGCGGTTCTTGTCCTGCAACAGGTCCTGTGTGCCCTGGCGGGTCAGGTTGTCCTGTATGGCCTCCCCTCTTTTTTCATACGAAGAGAGCAGGTCTTTTTTGTAGGAAGCGGTCACCAGGCCGGCAGTGGCTATACTGACCAGCATGAGCGGCAGCAGGATACCGAAGTTCAGGAAGAGCTGGATCTTGGTACTGAAGTTGGGTTTGAACTCCCGCAGGCGCCGGCGCTGCAGCAAAATGTAAATCAGAGCCACTACGATAAGACAGCCCGTAAAGAACAGGAACAGGAAAGAGAAATTGGACAGGATCTCCCGTCCGCCATACTTGCTGGTGGTGATGATCACGACCTGATCCGTCCCGGTGCGCACGCCCAGGTGGTGGTAACCTGCCTGCGTGGTTCCCAGCCGGAACAATTCGCCGCGTTTAAGCAGGCTGGGCTTGAAATTGGTCGCATAGTCGTACTCGCCTTCGCTGTAGCTCAGCTTATCCTTTTCGTAGATCGCATAACTCAGGATATCGGCCCGGAAAGGTTGCTGGTGTTTCTGGTCCGAAAGCAATTCGGGCACCACACTGTTTGGCAGCAGTTCCTTCAAACTGAGCTGCAGCACAATGGTCCCGAGTTGCCGGTGGCCGAGCGGCACTTCGATCAGTTTGAGGTAATACTTGGTATGCGGCCTCACCGGATCATGGATCAGGAAAAGGTTTTTATATTCTGTGCGGGTCTGGGGCTTGTCATATTTGCGGCGGAGTTCCTGCAGGGTGGCCGCTGTCGTGTCCGCACTCTCCAGTGTCCGGCCTTCGCTATCGAAGAGCAGTATACTGGTTTCGTACTTATCGAAGTAGTCCCGCAGAAACTGCCGGGAGATTTTGCGTTTGATGAAAGTCGCATCCACATACGGTCCTTTCATCTTGGACTGGATCAGAATATCCTCCGAGATCCGCACAGCCACATCCTCCTCCAGCAGGTACTCTGCCAGCACGTCATTTTCCTGCAAAAGCTCAAAGGCAAACTTCTGCTTGTAGGCCAGCAACTCATTCTGGTAGTGCGTATAGAGCGCTGCAGCACCTGTGATGGCACTGGTTGCCATGATCAGGAAAAGGTACAGGTAGGTGCGGTACGGGAGACTGATCGCATGCCGGTAATGCGCCGCGACGATGATCACCATCCAGAACAACGTGCCGATCAGGATGACTCCGATGTACTCCAGGGCCATAACCAACGAGAGCACCAGCAAGACAACCAGTACGAGACCCAGGAGCTTATAAGGCCAAAGCGTACTTTCCCGTTTCAGCAGCACCGTGATTACCGAAGAGAGCATGTACGTAAACACACCCAGCGCCGCGGTATGCACGAACATCAGCCCATACATCACCAGTTTATACTTGCTCATCTCCAGCGACTGGCTGATATCCAGCCCCAGGGGAGAATTATGATAGATGCCGTGGTAAAACCGGAACAGAATGGCCAGCAACAGGTATAGCGCCAGTAGCGTAACCAGCTGCAACAGCCGGCTTTTATGTACAGGCAAACTTTTGAGCTTGCCCAGCACTTCATTTTTGTGGAAAAGATAAAAGGCAGCCCAGGCCACTGCTGTCAACAGCAACATGTTCAGCCCCAGATCACCTACCGAAGGTGACCAGAAGGAGGCCGCGTACAGCTTCGGGTCAAAAAGCGTTATCTCCGCAATAGCGAAAGGCAGGTTCAGCAGCAGCAGGGCCAGCCGGAACGATACCAGCAGCACGAGCAACAGAAATATACCCTGGCTATACCTTCCCTTCCTGAGCAGGCTTCTGCTTACGACGATGGCAAACCAGATAAAAAAGATACTCCCCAGACCCAGCAGCAGCAGCTGCAGGTTGTTATTGCGGCTGGCCACTCTCCCACTCTCAAATTCCACGGCAAACAGGAATTCATGATCCGGTGCCCGTACCTGTGGCAGGCTTCCGGGTCTTTCGAGCACCAGCTTGACAGCTGCATCCCCGAATATCTTTTTCTGCAGACCCGACGAGAGGTATGTATTATGGATTCCGTAATCTATTTGCAGCGGTATGTAGGTATAGATCTGGTAAGCGTCTGCCTGATGGGGCAGCACAATGAAGGTACCGTAGTTGTTGCGGATGGCCGTGGTCACCGTTGTAGTAGGTGGCAGATCAAGATCCGGAATCACGGTATGGTCGGACCAGAAGACGAGGCGACCGTTTTTATAGATAAAGGTAGGATAATGTGCCTGCTGCAGGAGGCTGGAAAAGTTCACGTCGCCGGTCTTCAGCTGATCGCCGATACGGGCCGCTTCCTTTCCTGCGTCTTCTATGGTATGGTGTACCCGCTGTGTTATGCTGCGCTGGGCTTGTTCGTAATTCACCGATAGCCAGCCGGCAGGTATGTTATAATGCAGAAAAGCTGTAGCTACAAAGCACAGCACAGCAGCAGCAAATAAGAGTATTGGCGTTACCTTCCGATTCAAAGCAGCATGGTTTATCCACGAATTTAAGCAAAACGTGTGATACGCGCTATTGATTCAGAGACTGAATTAGCGTCGTGGATAAGTAGGATCAAAATTCACACCAGAAAAGTAGTGCAGCAACATAATGCGGGCGTAGCGGAACAACTGCGGGGTAAACAAAAACACGATCGTGGCTACCGTTGTCAGGTATACCCAGATGGGCGGATCATGAGCCAGGTAGTACAGTAAGACGCCTACCGCCAGTACGATTCCGACCGAGAAACCGTAGCTGATGTACATAGCCCCCCAGAAAAAACCGACTTCCACCTCATAGTACATGCCGCACACGGGGCACTGCTCATGCATGTCGTCAAATTTGGCCAGGTGGTAGGCCGGGTGTGTAAATACTTCTCCCTGCCGGCATCTGGGGCACTTGCAGGCTAAGACAGCCTGCAGCCTAGACGGCTTTGACATTCTTTTTGCGGCTGCTCTTATACCATAAAAAGCCAACCGTACCTACCAGCAGGTAAGGAATGAGCATCAGGTATAGTATACCCGTGTTCAGGCCGGCGCCCACATCTGATTCGGAATCGGTACTGCCTGTACCCACATTGGACTCCACCGTAGCGCGGCACATGGCGCACTGGCTATAGGCAGAAGTGGAGGTAAAACTCAAGGCCAGGACCATCAGGCCTGCAAAGAAAAATTTAAATACTCGCTGCTTCATCTCTTTCATAACAGAATTCCTTCGTTACAGGTTCTAAGCATAATAAGGTGATATCAGAATATAAACCAGCACGCCGGTCACGGCCACATACAACCAGATCGGAAAGGTCCACCTGGAAATGCGGCGATGCTTTGCGAACTGCTCGCTGATAGCAAAGTATACGGATAACAATACCAGGGGTACAATCACCACCGCCAGCACAATGTGCGTCAGCAGGATGAAGTAGTAAAACATTTTCAGGAAGCCTTCGCCCCCAAAGATCGTGCGCTGGCCCAGGAAGTGGTAGGTCACATAGGATACCAGGAAGATAGCAGACAAGCTGAAGGCCGTCAGCATGGCTCCCCTGTGCACCTTGATGTTACCCCGCCTGATGTTATAGTACCCAACGACAAGCGCGATCGCTGTCATAGAGTTCAGGATGGCATGCAGGGTAGGCAGAAAAGAAACGTCTATCGAATGGCCGACCTCCTTCTCCCTGAAAAAAAGCATCGCCACCACAATAGGTATAGCAACCGACAGGATCGCGATCAGCACCAAGTACTTCTTATCTTTGCCCGCTGCCGGATTATTTTGCTTTACTGTATCCATCTAAAAGTACTTTAATTTCTATGATCAACCGGTCCACATCCTCAGGATTTGTCCCATCGTAGATACCGCGCACCAGTCTGTTCTTATCCACGAGCAGGAATTTTTCGCTGTGGATAAACTCCTGCTGCCCTTCTACCTGCTGTACGGGCAGATAAAAACCCTTCCGGGCAAGGCTGTAGATCTGCTCCCGGTCTCCTGTCAGGAAATACCATTTGTCAGGATCTGCGCCATACCGCTCGCCATACTCCTTAAGCACTTCTACTGAATCGTGTTCTGGGTTTACGGTAAAGGAGGCGATCTTTACCTGGGGCTCATTCTGGAAGGCTTCCTGCACGCGCACCAGCTGAGACGACATATCTTTGCAGATGTCCGGGCAGGTCGCAAAAAAGAAATCCGCTACATAAATGTGTCCATCCAGTTGGTTCTGTGTAACCGTCTTCCCTTGCTGAGAAGTTAACTGAAAGTCCGGAATCTTGTTGAAGAGGGTATCACCCGCCGCATCCACCAGGACTTCGCCGGTATCGTCTACCTGTGGGAAATAAGTTCGAAGGGTAAAATGGTGTTCACCAAATTGACCGATGAATATAAAAACGAGAAGAGGCACTAATAGTAGGATTCCTAATATTAGTGCCTTTACATTACTCATATGCTAAATACTTTAATTAAAGTAATTCGTAATCGAATCGTAGTAATAACTGCCTTCCGATATAAGGGCCACCATCAGCCAGATCACCAGGGCCAGAGGTATCAGGATTGACCAGATAAGCGCCTTGGACTCGTGCTTTAAGTGCATAAACTCCGCCACGATGTAGAACGCCTTGAAGATCGTCAGGATAATGAAGATCGAATTACGCAACGTGCTTGCATCCATGGTAAAGGCGAATATAAATTCGACTGCCGTAAGAGCTACCAGAATGAAGAACGTTTTCCAGATTACCCTTGTCTGCGCCTTAGGTATTTCACCTGTCTGCTGAAATTCGTTTGAGTGGTCAGAATGAGCCGCCATAGTATGTTTTATGTTTTAGAGGCAGCTTCCGGCCAACAAGAGACCGGTCGCTGCAGCTGTTTTAGATTTTTCTTTTTGGATTAGATCAGGTAGAAGAAGGTAAACACAAATACCCATACCAGGTCTACAAAGTGCCAGTAAAGACCTACTTTCTCCACCATCTCATAATGGCCGCGTTTGTGGTATACGCCATTTACTGTGCTAATGAAAGCAATGATCAGAAGCGTCCATCCTATGAACACGTGCGTGCCGTGGAAACCTGTGATAAAGAAGAACAGGTCTGCAAACAAGGGAGGACCGTATTGGTTGACCGTCAGGTTTGCCCCGAAGATACGGGTACCATCTGCCAGCAACATGCCTTCGTCAGTACCTGCTATAAAGTGCGACCACTCCCATGCCTGGCAACCTAAGAAAGTCGCACCAAACAGGATGGTCCATAGCAACCACTTCTGCACATCGTTTTTATCCATTCTATGTCCTGCTTCTACAGCCAGTACCATTGTCACAGAGCTGAGGATCAGAATCATGGTCATCAGGGCCACGAAGGCCAGCGGAAGGTCCATTCCATGCAGGCCAGGGAAAGCATTGAACACTTTTTCAGGTATAGGCCACCACTCTGTGGAGAAGGCGAACGCATCAGGCTCACCCTCGTAAGGGAGGTGGCTGTGACGTGACAGACCATAAACAATCAGGAATGCACCAAAAGTAAATGCATCAGATAGCAGGAAAAACCACATCATGAGTTTTCCATAGCTCGCTTTCAATGGTTCGTTACCACCGTCCCATGTACCTGTCTTAGGTGCTTCCAGCGTAGTTGATGTAGACATAGTTTATGTATTGTAAAGAAACTTGTTTAGTGATTTATTCTTAAAAATAGGTACAAATATATCCAGAGTCCACCTAAAAAGTGCCAATAATAAGTGCACAACTGAATGCGCAGCATGTTTTTGGAATGAACTCTATAGCGGATGGCCGCAATGATCACCGCAGTCACAAAGACCAGCCCTGTAACCAGGTGAAAACCGTGCACTCCTGTTAGTACATACAGGAATGAGCCTGAAGGGTTACTTGTTTCTCCTCCGAAGAAGATATTGTTGTTCACCAGTTCAGACCAGGCATTCCATTGTCCTACCAGGAACGCTATACCTAAACCAAGGGTCAGGTAGAGCATAACCCGCAGCATAGACAGGTTATCTTTTGCCGCTGCATTGTGTGCCAACTGCATCGTCACACTGCTTAGCACGATCACGATTGTGTTTATCAGCAGTATGCTGGGCAGGTCGTACTCCAGCCAGTTCCCTTCCGCACGCCTTACAATATAGGCACTCGTAAAGGCTGCAAACATCATAATAATACTAATAATAATCAACCACAGCGTAAACTTTAATGGATGTACTCCTGCTGTGTTGTTCTCTTCTCCAAGTGGTTTAGCAACCATATCCATAGGTTATAATTTATCTAAAACAAACGCTATCTGCACGATAGGTAAATATAAAAATGATCCGAACATGATGTTCATGGCAGCCTTTTTAGAACAGGTGCGCATGAGATAAAACGTCTGAGCCAGGAACAGCACCCCACATATGACCGCAATCAGGGCCGATGTAGTGCCTGTCATGCCAAACTGCAGGGGCAGCAAACTGAAGGGTATAAGCACCAGGGTATAGATCATGATCTGGAAAGCAGTCTTCAGATTTTTCCCCCCTTCCATCGGCAGCATTCTGAAACCGGCTCTTTTGTAGTCATCATCCAAAACCCAGGCGATGGCCCAGAAGTGTGGAAACTGCCAGAGAAATTGTATGCCAAACAGGATCCAGGCTTCAACACCCAAAACGCCTGTAGCTGCTACCCAGCCAATCAGAGGAGGCAAAGCACCCGGTATAGCTCCCACAAATACACAGATCGGGCTGATCCGCTTCAGGGGCGTATAGATGAAGCCATACAAGATGAGCGATAGCAAGGCAACAGCTGCTGTCAGCACATTAAAGAAATACCCCATGATAAACAGACCGCCTACTCCGAGCAGGATACAGAAGATGGTGGCATGAAACGGCGTGATCTGGCCCGTTGCCAAAGGACGTGTGGCCGTTCGCTTCATCAGCTTGTCCAGGTCCTTTTCAATAATCTGATTGATGATATTTGCCGAACCAGTCACCATCAGACCGCCAATAATAAGCAAAGCGATCTGTACCCAACTTCCACCCGGCTGCCCCAGGAGATAACCTATTGCACTGGAAAAAGCAACGGTCATGCTTAACCTGAACTTGAGAAGCTTAAAGTATGCTGAAGCTTTTTGTGCCATAATTGCTATGGACAGCACCGATTCTGATCTATTCGTAATCATAAACTCTGAA
>NZ_JSYF01000233.1:0-4576 GCF_054824225.1 Pontibacter sp. HJ8 | reverse complement strand
TTGTTTTGTTGACCTTACAGCCGCCCGTAAATGCCATGGCCACCGCCAGCCCCACTACACTCAGAAACCTATGATTCATGATGGATTGTTTTAATTTTGAGCTCAATTTCTAAAATTACTCTGATAAATCAATTATCTTTAAGCTCCATAACCTGAATATATAAAGATGCTCCAGATAAAAACCGCTAACGACGAAACATGGCAGGTTGATATTCAAAAAGACGCTATTATTCTCAACGGAACACCTTTCAACTGGGACATCTCCCCCATTGGTCCCCATACCTACCACATCATCAAAGACGCCAGGTCCTATACCGTTGAAGTGGTAGAGGCTGATTACCAGGCTAAAACATTCACTTTTAAGATCAATGGCAGAAAGCAGACAGTAAGCGCCAAAGACCGTTTCGATCTGCTGCTCGACAAGTTGGGTATGAGCAATGCCAATGTACAGAAAGTAAATGATGTGAAAGCGCCTATGCCCGGTCTGATACTGGAAATAAAAGTGCAGCCGGGCCAGGAAGTGAAAAAAGGGGACCCGATCATGATACTGGAAGCCATGAAAATGGAGAACATCCTCAAATCACCGGGCGATGGCATTGTGAAAGAAATAAAGGTAGCCGTAAAACAGAACGTAGAAAAAAACCAGGTTTTGATTCAATTTTGATTTTTTTGTGTTGCCGGATGGGCAGCACCTACTGCCCGCCCGTAACAGGAGCATCCATAAACGTTAACATTACAAAATACGATCGTGAAGTATAAAAGAATATTGCTGAAGTTAAGCGGCGAATCGCTGATGGGAGAACAACAGTACGGCATCGACACTGAAAGGCTGATGCAGTACTCGCAGGAGATTAAAGAGGTCGCCGCCATGGGCGTAGAGGTAGCAGTAGTGATCGGAGGAGGCAACATCTTCAGAGGGGTGCAGGCCGAAGAAGTTGGACTGGACCGTGTACAGGGCGACTACATGGGTATGCTGGCTACGGTGATCAACAGCATGGCCTTGCAGAGTGCACTTGAAAAACTGGGGGTATATACCCGCCTGTTATCCGGCCTAAACATTCAGCAGGTATGTGAGCCCTACATACGCCGACGCGCTGTGCGTCACCTCGAGAAGGGACGCGTTGTGATCTTCGGGGCAGGTACCGGCAATCCATACTTCACCACCGATTCGGCTGCAAGCCTGCGTGCCATCGAGATTGAAGCGGATGTAGTACTGAAAGGTACCCGCGTAGATGGCATCTACTCGGCTGACCCGGAGAAAGATCCCAATGCTATTTTCTACTCCAATATTACTTTTAAAGACGTATTCGAAAAGGGCCTGAACGTAATGGACATGACTGCTTTTACGCTCTGTAAGGAGAACGACCTGCCGATCATCGTATTTGACATGAACAAAGGCGGCAACCTGAAGCGCCTAGTACAAGGCGAGAAAATAGGTACGCTGGTGAGTATGGACGACATCGCCGAGTCCATTGAAGAAGCGGTAGACCAGTTACGAACTTCAGAAGCGACAAGCAGAACTGATAAAAATTAGTATTTTTGCAACCCAAACAAGTATAGTTCAACAGAAGAACCTTATTAAGTTAAAATTGATATGACGGAAGAAATTCAGTTTTACCTCAGCGAAGCCGAGGAGTCTATGCAGAAAGCGTTGCAGCACACCAATGCTGAATTGCTTAAAATCAGAGCGGGCAAAGCCTCGCCTGCTATGGTAGAGGACCTGCGCGTAGATTACTATGGCACCCCGACACCGATCTCTCAGGTAGCCAACGTAACCACTCCGGATGCCCGCACCCTCATGATCAAACCATGGGAGAAGAACATGGTAGGTGAAATTGGCAAAGCCATCAAAAACAGCGACCTGAACCTCAACCCGCTGGTAGAAGCAGACGGCATACGCCTCAACATTCCGCCACTGACCGAGGAGCGCCGCCGCGACCTGGTGAAGCAGGTGAAAAACGAGACAGAAGGTGGCAAGATCAGCATCCGAAACATCCGCAAGGATGTGAACGACTCACTTAGAAAACTGCAGAAAGAAGGCACCTCGGAAGACGCCGTGCGCGACGCTGAAACGAAAGTGCAGAAGATGACAGACAGCTATATCGTAAAAGTTGATGAGCTGCTGGCCAAAAAAGAAGCCGAAATCATGACTGTGTGATCTTTAGGCACAAGCTATCAGACACAGGACGTAAGCCCTTGCTTTCCTTCTGAAAACAAAAAAGAAGAGCCCTACATTGCTGTAGGGCTCTTCTTTTTTAAGGTAAATCTTGTGTCTTACGTCCTGTGTCTTGTGTCCTGTTGTACTACAGGTATAGCTTGTGCACCTTTATATAAGCAGCGACATCATCCGGCACCATGTACTGGATAGACTTTTCTTCTTTGATGCACTGCCTGATAAACGTGGCAGAGATATCAAGTACGGGCGCTTTGATGAAGGTGACATTCGGCATAGGCGGCAGCTCGGTGGTGACAGAACCGGAACGCGGGTAGACGTATACCCGGTGGTATTCCAGTATCTTGTCCGCGTTTTTCCATTTCGGGAATAACGGCAGGTTGTCCTCCCCCATGATGAGCACAAACTCATAGCTCGGATACTTCTCCTGCAGGTATGTGAGGGTATCGATCGTATAGCTCGGCCGGGGCATGTTGAACTCGATGTTCGAAACGCCCAATCTCGGGTTATCGGCCACGGCCAGCGACACCATGTGCAGGCGGTCGAACTCGTGCAGCAGCGTGTTGCTGGGTTTAAAAGGATTCTGCGGCGACACCACCAGCCATACCGTATCGAGGTCCGTGTTGTTGGCCATAAAATTGGCCAGGATCAGGTGCCCGACATGTATAGGGTTAAAGGAGCCAAACAGCAGCCCTACCTTCATACGATCGCGTGTTCGGCGTTGAGGAACTCTTCCACCAGCTTTTCGGCTTTGGCACAGGCTTCGGTCAGGTTGTCGTTGACGATCACCTTATCAAACTGATCTTCAAACTTAAGTTCGAATTCGGCCTTGAATACCCGGCTGGAAATGCTGGATGCGGAGTCGGTGTTGCGGGCCTGCAGGCGCTTGGCCAGTTCCTCTACAGAAGGGGGCTTGACAAATACGGCCAGTGCTCTTTCTTTGTAAAAATGCTTTATACTTAATCCCCCTTTTACGTCCACATCCAGAATGACGTGCTTGCCGCTTTTCCAGATGCGCTCAATTTCTGATTTCATGGTGCCGTAAAAGGCCCCTTCGTATACTTCTTCCCACTCCACAAACTCATCATTCTCGATCTTATTCTTGAATTCCTCCGGTGTTATGAAGTAGTAATCTTTTCCGTTTTCCTCAGAGCGGCCGCGCTTATCGCGGGTGCAGGCCGATATGGAAAAGGCCAGGTTCGGGTTAACCTGTAACAGGTGCTTTACAATAGTAGTCTTGCCGGCCCCGGAGGGAGCCGAAAAAATGATGATCTTTCCTTGCATCGGAGGCTATACAGTTTCTTGAATTTTGGCTTTAATTGACAAAGCTAAGCTTTCTGGCACAATTACGCGCTTCAGATGGCCGCATACAAGCCCTTTGAGGAGTTTTTGTTTCTGATGGCTTTCGAAGCAGGGAACGCATTCTTCGATGTGAGTATTAAAGTAGGATTGTTCTTCACCGGATGCTTCCCCATCAATCATGAGGTCCAGCAATTGGGCTATCTTGTCACACTCTGACTCATAGCCATCTTCAGATACTTTCTGATGCGTTTCTGTAAATTTCGATTCCATCTTAACTCAAACTCTTTAGTTTTCTAACTATTATATCCCATGCTTTTCGCATACTTTTCCAACTTCTCTTTTAAAGAGTTCCGGGCGCGATGCAATCTGGAGCGCACGGTACCTATCGGGATATCCAGTATCTTGGCCATTTCCTCGTAGGTGAATCCTTCCAGGTCGCAGAGTATGATCACGGTGCGGAAGTCAACCGGCAGCGCATTGAGCGCACTGGCCACCTCATCGCCTATCAGATCCTGCACACTTTCAGTGCGCATGTCGGTTGTGGTGGCTACGCCTCCCTCGCCCTCTACGTCGTCTGAATTATAGTAGCCTTCTACTTCGCTGTAGTCTACTTTAGCAGGCTGCTTACTCTTTTTCCGGAACTCGTTTATGAAGGAGTTCTTCAGGATTCGGAACAGCCATGCTTTTGCATTAGTTCCTTGTTCAAAGTAATCAAAGAAGCGGTACGCCTTCAGGTAAGTTTCCTGCACTAGATCGTTGGCGTCATCTTCATCGAGGGTAAGCCTGTAGGCAAAATTGTACAGAGGGTCAAGCACGGGTAATAATTCGGCCTCGAACCGCGCATCTTTTTCCTCTTTACTCATCTGTTTACCTGTTTGCTCGCTCATTTGACTTGATTTTGTACTTTTATAAAGCCGTACTTGCGTATTTATACGCAAATATAGAAATTTTAATTACATACCCTCCTTGCCCCTTTTGGGTTGCAATTTGCTTCGGAAAGCAGGTATGCCTGCCACAGGATGGCGGCAAATCATTCTCTTTTTGTTTCTAGCATCATACGGAATTTCAAAACTTTAAGCAGTTCATCCACACTTTTTTCAT
>NZ_JSYF01000232.1:0-9351 GCF_054824225.1 Pontibacter sp. HJ8 | reverse complement strand
AGTATCGCCCTGTGACACATCGCCTGTCTCGAAGCCTTTTCTAAACCAGCGGACTCTTTGGGCTGAGGTGCCGTGTGTGAAAGAGTCTGGCACCACTCTTCCTGTGGATTGCTTTTGAAGACGGTCATCGCCGATGGCACTGGCTGCATTCAGGGCTTCTTCCAGATCGCCGGGCTCCAAAAACCCGGTTGAACGCTGGGTATGATTCGCCCATACACCGGCATAGAAATCAGCCTGCAGTTCTACCCGTACCATGAGCTTATTAAATTCCGTTTCGGATAACTGGCCCCGCATGGCGTTTACTTGGTCCATGGTACCGGTGAGTTTCTGCACATGGTGCCCTACCTCATGGCCCACTACATAGGCCTGCGCAAAGTCTCCTTCAGCACCCAGTTTGCTATCCATCTCTTCAAAAAAGCTGAGATCGATGTAGAGTTTTTCATCGCCCGGGCAATAAAATGGTCCTGTGGCAGAAGAAGCAAGTCCACAGGCCGAGTTTACCTGCTCCGAAAACAACACCAGGGTAGGTTCTCTATACCCTTGTAGAATCTTGTTCCAGACATCTTCGGTATCTGCCAGCACAACGGCCGTCTGGTCGGCCAGTGCCTGCTCTTCCGGGTTTGGCTGGTAGTCGGTTGACTGTGCATACTGCGGTTGCCCACCCAAAAATTGTTGTATGAGCGCGATGGGATTGGTTCCTGTCAAAAACATCAGCAGCACCAGCACCGCCACAATGATCAGCCCCACCTTTGAGAAAAGGAGCCGGAACAAAGGTACGAGCAGCATGGGACTGATGCCCCTGCCACCTCCGAAACCGCCTGCTGATTGTCCTCTACGGTCTTCTATATTGCTGCTTTTTCTTCTGCCTTGCCATTTCATAAAAATCTTTATTTAAAGAAGTGAATGATAGCGGATTTGCCAGTTTTCTACCTTGCTGCTGAAGGTCTATACCTAAATCCAAACAGTATAACGGCAGGAAGCATTACTCGGATGCACGCAATGTATACAGCATGCCTTTGCCGTTGTTCCGATGAGCTGTCTATACCTTTATTTTGCCTGTTTCTATACCTTGGCTTAGTCATCATAGGAAATGGATCGGACGGAAATTTGTTGTAGTAGCTGTCGGTCCGGATGCCGTTGCCAAAGCACTGCTGGAAGAAGGTCTGCTGATCGGGATTTGCAATCCCGAACGAATGTACCTGCGGATTTGCAATCCGTTTCAGCGCAGTCAGATGGACTGGGATTACGAATCCCCGGCTTAGAAACTTCCGGATTGAAATCCGGAAGAGCGCAAAACAAGTATATGAATGCTTCAAGTTTCAACTTGGAGCTTGTTCGGGACCAGTTTGTAACGGGCGTGGATCAAACTGTATAGCTAGGCCAGTTACAAACCGGCCTCATTGTTAAGCCAGGTTGAAAACTTGAAGTATGGAAGTTTGAAAGAAAGAACAGTTTATACTTGTAGCATAATTGTAGCCCCTTAACAAGCGCTGCCACAGCTTTCTCATATGACTACCTCGCCCACCCATCACCAGAACTAATTCTACCCGCCTAAGTATAAAATAAGTACTCCTGGTACGCTGCTGGCGGATGCTGTTTATTTTTAGGTTGCCTTCCTACCGGAAATGTTTCTGGCTATGGTTTCACCGTTTTCTCTCCTGCTTTTGTTGCTGCTGCTTTCCGTTCCGGTACAGGAAGAAGTATACAAGGAAAGGAGGGAAAAAATGGTGCAGCAGGCCATCGAAAGGCGGGGTATATCTGACAAAGGCGTGCTCAACGCCATGCGCACCGTCAAACGGCATTTGTTTGTTCCCCCGGAGCTGGCCGACCAAGCCTACGAAGACAATGCCCTGCCCATTGGCTCCGGCCAGACCATTTCACAGCCCTACATCGTGGCCTACATGACGCAAGTGCTCCGGCCAACTCCCCGGATGAAAGTGCTTGAGATCGGAACCGGCTTCGGCTACCAGGCGGCCGTGCTGGCAGAGATCGTGCGGGAGGTATACACCATCGAGATCATCCCGGAGCTCGGGAAATCGGCAGCCGAGCGCCTCAAAAATCTGGGCTATGACAACGTACACGTGAAGGTGGCCGACGGTTACCGGGGCTGGCCCGAACAGGCACCCTTCGATGCCATCATCGTCACGGCCGCGGCCGAAACCATACCTCCTCCCCTGCTCGCGCAACTCAAAGAAGGCGGCCGGATGGTCATCCCGGTTGGTTCCCCCTCCTCGACGCAGCTACTGACGATGGTAGAAAAAAAGAAAGGCAAAGCAGTTACCAAAAGCCTGCTGCCGGTGGTGTTCGTTCCTTTTACAGGAGACGATCAGAACTAGCTTCCGGGAGCAAACCCGGTACGGGCAGCTATACCTGCCGGCTTATCTTTTGCCCGGCTGGTAGGTCGCTGTCGCGCGCTTCTCCACGTCCTCGCGGTAATAGGCTACATCCTTGAACTGCACATCGGCATACCTTTGCGCCTGGTCATCGAAATGCGGGGAATTGGGGTCACTGCTTTGTCCGCCGGCCAGCATACTCTTCGCTTTTACCTTGTCCCCGAATTCCACAACCGCTACAAAGCTGTTGCCGGAAGTGCCGTAGAGGCGCTTCGTGTTGTAGGTGTTCGATCCGTAGGAAGCCAGCGCTCCCCAGTTCCCCGATGCCATACCTACCGGCAGGCTGGGCAGTGCATCGTTAAACGGCTGTTTGATCTCCCCGTTAATCCGTTGAAAACGGTTTATCTCTCCCCAGGGTGTCTGCCACTGACCGAAGTCCTTTTCGACCTGGGCGATGGTCTGCCCGAAAATCTCCAGGCGCTCCGCTGCAGGCGCAGTATGGGTGTAATATTCAAAGCGCTCCACCACGTTCAGGCCTTTGGGTGCGCTGCCGTTTTTGAGCAGGTTGGTCGCATAAAAATGCGCCAGCGACATGGCCACTGATTCTTTTGAAACTGCATAATTCCAGGTGCGCATCACGGCTATCGCTTCCTTCAGTTTCGGGTCTTTGGGTTGCTGCGCATCATACGCTTTCACCAGCCCCGGTATCAGCAATTCGAAGCCCGGCAGGTAGGGGTCATAGGCCAGCGCGATCAGTTTGTCGAGTGTCAGATCATTTGCTTTCTTCAACAATCGGATCGCATGGATGCCGCGGAAGTTCTCAGGGGACTGCGACATGTAGACCGGGTAGTCTTCCGGCTTCGGGCTATACGCTCCGGCGCTGGTAAAAGGCGTGGAATTACAGTTCTGGATCCAGCCGTTGGGCGGGTTGATTACCGTGATAGTTTCTTCGAGCGGATGCAAGCCTTTCCAGTCGGTTTTGGGATTGCTGCCATCCACAGGTTTGGTATAATCGAAGGAGGTATCGCGCACTGGGAAGAAGTTGCCGTGGTAGTAGGCAATATTCCCATCTGCATCGGCATACACCGTCCCGTTGGAAGAGTTTGTCCGCAGCTGCATCATCTCATGAAATTCCTTCAGGTTGCGTTTCTTGGTGCGTGTGTACGACTGGGTCAGGGCATCGACCGGTTTCCACATCAGGGCCGTGGCCACCCACTTGTCCCCGTTCTTGTGCGTGATGGGGCCATGGTGTGTGCGGTAGGTGGTGAAGGTTTTCTGCTTTACTTCTTCTCCGGCTTTGTAGGACAAGGTCACTTCCGAGGTCGTGACCGGCCGGTTTTCATTTCCATACCGGTAAAACAATTTGCCATCCTCTTTCACAATGGTTTCTTCAAATTCGTCGATCACATCGGCATAGGCGGAGGTATGCATCCAGCCGGTCTTTTCATTGAAGCCCTGGTAGATGAAGAATTGTCCCCAGGTCACAGCGCCATACGCATTCAGCCCTTCTTCGCTCACCGCGTGTACTTCTCCCCGGAAGAAGAAGGACGTGTGCGGGTTAATCAGCAGCATGGCATTGCCGGAGGCGGTATGTTCGCCGGCTATCGTAAAGCCGTTGGAGCCTTTGGGTTCTTCGAGCAGGGCCGGGTGCACGAGTCCGTCGCCGTAGCTGTTGAGTCCCAGCGATTTGTTGTTCTCATAAAACGCTTTGATCCGCTCCGTGGAAACGCTCTCGATGTCACCGCCAATGGAGCCTTCGCTGAAATACATCGGCATCCAGGGTTCAAAGCGTGTCAGCAGTTTGGGTTTCACTTCCGGATGAGTATGGAGGTAGTAGTTCACGCCATCGGCAAAAGCGCGGCAGAGGGCTTTGAGCCATTCCGGGCTTTTCTCATAGTTCTGGATGGCTTCCTCCTGGCTCATGTAGAGCTTAGCCCGCAGGTCGCTGTAGAGCATCTCCTCCCCCTCCACTTCGGCCAGCCGGCCTGTCGCCCAGTGGTAGTTTCGTTCTACCCGGTTAAAGTCATCTTCGCACTGCGCATACAACAGCCCGAAGACCGCGTCGGCATCCGTTTTCCCGTACACGTGCGGCACGCCAAAATCATCCCGTATGATGGTCACGCGCGCTGCCTGCTCTTCCCAGCGCGTCAGCTCCTGCGAGGAAACCGCTTTTTCGTTGACCGAACAGGAAAAAAGGAACGTGATAAAAAGAAGGAAGGGAGCCGTGTGCCTGCTGAAGTAGTTCATGTGCTGAGTCAGTTGTAGGATAACCAGGTACCAATGTAAAGAGATTTCCCGAAATCAGCCTGTAAAAATTCATCTGCTTTTTGCTTGTATACTTTACCTCAACAGACGCTGTATATCCATCAGAACTACATGCACTTCCAAACACCTGTGTTTAACACAGGGGCCATTTGTTTGCTAGCTGATTTTACTTAATTTGGTTGCTTAAATTTGATATATGAAACAGCTATACACGCTTCTGCTCTTCCTTGCTTTCACCTTCACGGCCTCCGCCCAGCAGACCCAAAAACCCGTCCTGCATGGCAAGAACTGGATGGC
Source organism: Pontibacter sp. HJ8 (assembly GCF_054824225.1). NCBI lineage: Bacteria > Pseudomonadati > Bacteroidota > Cytophagia > Cytophagales > Hymenobacteraceae > Pontibacter > Pontibacter sp. HJ8. The sequence continues at coordinate 4,456 of NZ_JSYF01000232.1, read as the reverse complement.
CATCACCGGCAAACCCCTGGCGGCCACAGCCGGCGCCATGACCTTCCAGAAAGGCGGCAATGCCGTGGATGCCGCCTGTGCTATGCTGGCTGCTACCTGCACCATGTGGGATGTGCTGAGCTGGGGCGGCGAAACACAGGCCCTGATCTACAACCCGAAGACCAAGAAAGTCATTGCGATCAATGCCCTAGGCGTAGCGCCGACCGGTGCCACCGTTAAGTTCTTCAAAAGCAAAGGGTATAACTTCCCGCCCGAGAACGGCCCCCTGGCTGCCACAACGCCCGGCACACCCGGCGGGCTGATGCACATGCTGGCCAACTACGGTACCCTGAGCCTGGAGCAGGTGCTGGCCCCCGCCATGGAACTGGCAGCTGGCTACCCCATCGAAGCGCAGACGGCCAATAGCATTGAGAAAAACAAAGCTTTGCTCAAGCAGTGGCCTTACAGCAAAAAAGTATTCCTGACGCACCCCGGCGAAGAAAGGGAAGCGCCGGAAGCAGGTGAGATATTCGTACAGAAAGACCTGCTGCAAACGCTCACCAAACTGGTGGAAGCAGAACGCGAGGCCCTGAAAAAAGGCAGTAGCCGCAAAGACGCCATTATGGCGGCCTACGACCGCTTCTATACCGGCGATATTGCGAAGGAATTTGTGCGGGGTTCCAAAGAGCAGGGCGGCCTCATCACGATGCAGGACCTGGCCAAATGGAAGCCGATCGAAGAAGAACCCCTGATGGTGAACTACAAAGGAATCGACGTGTACAAGCTACAGCAGTGGACGCAGGGACCGGTGCTGCTGCAGGGCCTCAACATCCTCGAAAACTTCGACCTGAAAGGCATGGGCTACAACAGTACGAAGTACATCCATACCTTGTACCAGGCCATGAACCTCTCCTTTGCCGATCGGGATTTCTACTACGGTGATTCTTATTTTGCCCCCGAGGAACCCATGAAAGGCCTGCTGAGCAAGGAGTACGCCAAACAGCGCGCCAGCCTGATCCGCTACGACCAGAACAACCCGGGCATCGGCCCCGGCGATCCGTACCCCTTTGAAGGCCGGAAAAATCCTTACCTCAAACTCCTGAAGCAAAGAGGCTACGAACTCGATACGACCAAGCGCAACTTCGCTCCTACCCACGACATCCGCAACGGCTCTTCTATGGCCGAATACCAGGAAAGGCTGTGGCTGGGCACGACCACCATGGAAGCGGCCGATAAAGAGGGTTGGGTGGTTTCGATCACGCCTAGCGGTGGCTGGCTGCCCGCTACTATTGCCGGGAATACAGGTATAGGCATGAGTCAGCGCATGCAGAGCTTTGTGCTGGACGCCAACCTGAACCCCTTCAACGTGGTAGAGCCGGGCAAACGGCCACGCGTCACGCTGACACCTTCTATGGCTCTGAAAGATGGCAAGCCCTTCCTTTCCTTTGCCGTGCAGGGCGGGGATACGCAGGACCAGAACCTGCTTCAGTTCTTCCTCAACGTAGTCGAGTTTGACATGAATGTACAGCAGGCGGCCGAAGCAGCCAACTTCAATACCAACCAACTCTGGCTCTCTTTGGGTGGCTCGAAAACAGACGACCGCAAGCCCAAGCCGGGGCACATCCTGCTGCACGACAGCACACCGGAAGCCGTGCGGAACGAACTCAAAAAGATGGGCTATACCTTGAGTTTTGATGACCGCACCAGCGGCCCGATCAACGCCATTTACTTTGACTGGAAACACGGCAGCTTCTGGGGAGGCTCCAGCAACCACGGAGAGGATTACGGTATAGGCTGGTAAGGTATAGCAACGACTGCTTTGGCCGGTTACCAGATAGAAAAACATGTTCAGACCTTGATTTCACTTGTCGCTCCACCTGTTGCCCCTTCGCAGCAGGTGGCGTTCAACCTTCTCCCACTACTCTCTGACGTATGACGTACCGCTCACTTTCTCCTGTTCTGCTGGCACTTTTGCTGGTGGCCTGCACCTCAACCAAACAACCCCGGCATGCTATGAACCAGTTGCGCCAAAAAATTACCAAAACACTCGATCAGCAGGAAGGCACATTTGCGGTGGCCTTCAAAGACCTGAACACAGGGGAGGAATTGTTCATCAACGAACATGAGCCATTCCATGCGGCCAGCACCATGAAGACGCCGGTTCTCATCGAAGCCTATAAGCAGGCAGCCGAAGGAGCATTTTCTTTGTCGGACTCCATCCTGGTCAAAAACGAATTTAAAAGCATCGTGGACGGCAGCCTGTTTAGCATCGGCGCCGAAGACGACAGCGAGGCGGAACTGTATACTAGGATCGGTGAGAAGCGCCCTTTCTCAGAGCTCCTTTACAAGATGATCATCCACAGCAGCAACCTGGCTACCAACATCGTGATCGAACAGCTCGACGCCAGAAAAGTAACCCAAACCATGCGGGAACTGGGAGCCAAAGACATACAGGTGCTGCGGGGCGTGGAAGACGGCAAAGCCTACGAAAAAGGACTCAACAACACCACGACCGCCTACGACCTGATGGTGCTCTTCCAGCAGATGGCGGAAGGCAAAACCGTCAGCCCGGAGGCATCGCAGGAAATGATCAACATTCTGCTGGATCAGCAGCACAAGGACGTGATTCCGGCCCGTTTACCCAAAGACGTGAAAGTAGCGCACAAAACCGGCTGGATCACAGGTGTCCGCCACGACTCGGGCATCGTGCTGTTACCGGATGGCCGCAGGTATGTGCTGGTCTTGTTGTCCAAGAATATAAAAGATGACAAGGCGGTGACCGCTATGCTGGCGCAGGTTTCCGAGCTGATCTACCAAAACAAGACGAAAAAGGACTGAACCTGGCGAAGCAGCACACTCAGGCCCCGAGCGGGAAGCTGAATACGAAGCGGGTCCCATCCGGCAAAATGCCTTCCAGGCGCACCGAACCGCTGCGGGAAGCGCCTAGCACCTTGTTCAGATCAGACAGGCTGCCGACCGGGTTGCCGTTTACCCGGGTTATGATCGATCCTCTCGGTATACCTGCCGAGTCGAAGAATCCGCCTCGCTGCACTTCGGTGACATACAATCCGGCGCGCAGGCCGTAGCGCTCTTTCACCTGGTCGGGCAAGGGCGCAAAGGCTGCCCCGAGCCGGGCCTCCAGTCCGCTGCCCGCTACTTCTTTTTCTGCCGTCTCTCCTTTTAGCGTGACACTGGCCTTGCGGGTGCGGCCATCGCGCAGGTAGCTCAGCTCAATTTTATCGCCCGGATGGTGGCGCGCAACCCGTTCCGAAAGCTCAGCCGAAGATATTACCCGGACGCCGTCTATACTTTGGATGATATCACCCTCTTTCAGACCTGCTTCCGCTGCCCCGCCTCCTGGCTGCACGGCCAGCACGTATACTCCCTTCACGTTTGCCGGATCTATACCGCGCGCCTCCAGCATCTGGTCTTCCACGGCAGGTGCCGGAAAACTCACCCCCAGATACCCGCGTCTTACTTCACCAAATTTCCTCAGATCGCTGACAACCTTCTGCATGAGGTTGACAGGTATAGCAAAGCCGTAGCCGGAATAGCTGCCGGTCATGGAAGCAATGGCGGCATTGATGCCGATCAATTGTCCGTTCGCATTCACCAGCGCGCCCCCGCTGTTGCCGGGGTTGATGGCGGCATCCGTTTGTATAAATGATTCGATGGCTGTGTTGGCACCAGCCTGTGCCGGGTTGCCATAGCTGTCTTGGCTCGGACGGTTCAGGATGCCGATGCTTCTGCCTTTGGCACTGATGATACCAGCTGTCACGGTCGAGTTGAGCGACAAGGGATAGCCTACGGCCAGTACCCACTCCCCAACCCGCACGCTGTCGGAATTGCCGTTCGGCACTACAGGTAAATCCTTTCCTTCGACCTTCAGCAGGGCCAGATCGGTGCCGGGATCGCGGCCGATCAGTTTGGCTGTGAAGCTGCGCTTATCAGTGAGGGTAACTTCTATCTCGGATGTGTTTTCGATGACGTGGTTGTTGGTCACGATATAACCGTCAGCTGTGATCAGCACGCCCGAACCAGCTCCCCTGGCCGGAGCAGGGTCCTGCGGTACCCCATAAAGGTCGTAAATCGGGTTGCGGTTGGCAGCTGCAGACACCTCGTAGAGGGTCCTGATATGGACGACAGCAGGCGTTACCCGGGCAGCAGCCTGTACAAGATCCGGTTGGCCGGTGGAAGTGACGGCAGCGGAAGAATTGTTGAATAAACTAAGAGGTTTGCCATCAGGAGAAGCGGAAGACGTTCTTTGGTCGATGTACCGGTAGCCGGCTATAGCCAGTGCGGCGGAAAAAAGTGCAATCAGTAATACCAAGCCCGCCTGTTTCATGTCTCTTACATTATCTGAATAATTCTTAACCTATCGGCAGTACGCTCCTTTTCTTAATTGCCCGCTGAAAAAGTACGATCCAATGGAATAATCTAACTAACGCGGAGGGTATTTTTAGGTTTAGCTTTCCCC
>NZ_JSYF01000231.1:0-16685 GCF_054824225.1 Pontibacter sp. HJ8 | reverse complement strand
AAAAACAATAAAACAGATGGTCCGCCTGCCGGCTCAGCACCATCTAAACCTCTGACGAAGGCTGAACTCCATGTGCGTGAAGTGGAGGCGCAATACGAAGCCCTGTCGGAAGAGGACCAGGAGACGTGGGATAACTTCTTCCGGTGGTACAGCAAGGATGATATACTCTCGCGGGTTCGGAAACTGGAGCGGCAGCCAACGCCCAATCAGATTTTGCCTGTGTTGCGGGAAAGCGGAATAGACCCGGTGGTGGAAACCTTACGCAGCATGGGCAACTGGAGCAAAATAACCTCCAAAGTATCCGTCTACCTTACCCTTCTTACCTGGCTTAAACGAAACGCATCCTGATGAACTTTGAATACTGTACCGCCCTGAACAACCGCAACACGGTGATCAGGGAGTCCGATATTGAGCTTTCCCCTACCCCTGAAGAGTGCTACCTCTCGATGTTCGGGTATGACAACAGCATTTACGAGCATCTGCGCATCGCAAAGAGTGTACAGGGCTTCAAAGGCAACTTCTTCTGCAAGTACCTGTACTTCGACATCGACAGCGAGAACCTGGAGGAGTCCCTGGAGATGGCCCGTAACTTCTGTCTCCTGCTCTACAACATGCTCAACGTGAATCCCAAGAGCCTGTTCATTTCCTTCTCGGGCAACAAAGGGTTCCACATCGGGCTGCACCAGAACCTGTTCGGTGGGTTTGAACCATCCCGGGAGCTGCCGGAGCGGATGAAGGTGTTGGCCGTACGCATCCTGATGGAGTGCTTCGAGGTAAGCATGGAAGCCATTCAGCAGGCGGTGAAGGAGGCCAAAAAGCAGGTCTACAATCTCATGGACCTGAGCATCTACAGCCCCAACCGTATTTTCCGGTTGCTCAACTCCTGCAACAGGAAGAGCGGCCTCTACAAGATCGGGCTGACCTATGAGGAGCTGACGACCCTGTCTATCGAGCAGATCAAGGCACTGGCGGCTCAGCCGAAAGCCTACAGGTTCGAGGTAGCCCCTTCGCAAATCACGGCAGTGGCAGATCTGCAGGGCCTGTGGCAGTACGCGCTGAGCTTCGATACCGGCAGCTACAACCACAGCCAGAAAGCACAGGTGAAGCAGGAGAACGGTCAGACATTTTTCCCGCCCGTAACCGGTAGCAGGAACAACGACCTGTTCAAACAGGCGGCCTACATCTTCGACAAGTCCGAATTCTCCGAGCACCAAGTGCTCCAGCTGGTGAATATCATCAATGGCGGCTCTGCAGCTCCGCTGCCTTACGATGAGGTGAAGACGCTCGTGCACTCGGCCTTTAAGCGGACGTTGCCCAACAGGGCTGAAAAGCAGCAGACCAGGCAGGCGGCGATGGGAGTGGAGAACTTCTATGACTGGTTCAGCGAATGGGCGGACTACTACACGGCGGATCCCACGCCGATAAGCTGCCTTTTCGATGAGATAAACGCTGACCAGGAGTTTAACTTCCAGGGGCGCCTGGGTGCTTTTATCGGAAAAGGCGGGACTAGGAAAAGCTATGGAGCCCTGAATGTGGTAGCTCAGAACATCATCAATTATGAGGCCCGCGCTATGTACAGCAGCATGGAGATGGGTAAGGTAGAGATGGTCAACAGGACGCTCGATGTTTCTTTCCCGGCTGAGAATGGGATGGCACCAAGCGTATTTTACAGGTCGTGGGTGAAGCAGGATAAGGAGGACCTGAAGCTGAAAATGAAAGAAGCAGCCAGAAGGCTTAGCGATGGGCTGATCCTTTCCAATGTCTCCAAAATGACAACGGATAAATACTTCAAGGACCTGCAACGGGCAAAGGAGCTGTACGGGCCGGTGCAGATTCTGGCGATAGACGGGCTCAGCATGATGGGCGGCAAAGGTTCAGAAAGCGAACGCTTTGAGCAGCACACGGCAGAACTGAAGGATCTGGCCAACCAGGAGAACCTGTTCATCATCCTGATCTGCCACACGACCAAGGAAGCCAAACAGTACATGCGGGATGTCTCGGAGTATGTGCGTGGTTCGGGGAAGATACTCGATAACTGCGATTTCTTTGTCTCTTTCAGTAACCTGATAGATCCTACCAGGAGCACGGCGGAGAACATTGAGTACTTCCGGGACTACGGGCACATCAAGTACTACAACAAGCGCGGAACTGGACTGACCCTGAACAAGGTGTACAACTTTTGCAGTCTCACTAAAGGCATTGCCAAAAGCCATGCGGAGCCGATGGACTTTATGGAGTACGAGGCTTTTCTGAAGTACATCAAAAAAGGCAAAGGCGTTACCACTTCAGGTTTTCCCCAGTTATAGCAGGTGATAGATGTGAGGCGCAGGCAATGGGTATAAAGGTCCTGCGCTTCACACCTGATCAGTTACTCAAGCCAAAGGCACTCAAGACAATCAGGCAAGCTCTGGAAGGCTCTGTAACTGTATCAGAATAATCCCTTAATAGCCCTACTCCATTTATAAGGAGAGGGGCACTTCAAAACAATGTATCACAACAAATAAGGGGTCTGACGAGTATCATCAATCATTTCCTGGTACTCATCAGTTGTGATTTCAGTAACCGAGTTGCAGCAAATTCTGAAAGGAGAGTCAATGCTTCTGTTATCCGCTATGACAATAGCTTCTCCCACACTACTGGCTCTGACGGCAATCCAAACCACGGCCGAGCTATTATTAAGTTGTAGCTTTACTTTATAGAAATGACTCATGATGGTTATACCCTAAGGGAGTTTAAAAGGATGTGCTTTTTGCTTAGAACTCAATCATAACCAATGGATCTTCAACTACAAAAGATGGAAGCCCGGCAAAGAGCCAGGTTCGCCAGTACTGAGGACGCACTTCAGGTCTTAACAGGAATGGTGCTGGTAGCAGAACGGGGAGGCGAATAACCTCGCCTCCCCGCCTGGATCGGGGTTGGATCGCTCTACCCCCATAAGTTGTCGGTCATCCCGGTCGAACTGTTTAGGCTCACCGGCGAACCGCAACCCAAGCAAATATACGGAATACTCCTTCTGTTGATAACTTATACCTTTCAACATGATTACTAATATAGTTAGTTTTAATCTAAAATATTTAGTAAATTAAAGCATGAGAACTTCATCCGATACAGAAAGCTTTCATCAGAGAATAGAGGAAGCCAGAGCCAAGCAACTACCCAAATGCAGCTGCAAGGACCCGAACGAGTGTGACACTTGGTGCGTTGATAAGGAGCGCTTTGCACAGGCATACGATGGGCCTATAGTTGAGACGCCAATCCGACGCATAGAAGGTAGTGTAGGACATGCCTGGGACCACATCACAGGTGATTGAACGATAAAAGGCGGTCAGAGCAATTCAACTCTGGCCGCCTTTTATCGAATGCCAAACTCTGATTATTGATTAGGGACGATAGCCAGTGAGACATTATAGGGTAGTGTCTCATTGGAGAATTTACTACCGAAATAATAATTGTAACTCAGTCTAAATGTCGAGTTGATAGCTAAGCCACCGGATATTTGGTTAAACCAAAAAGCATCTCTTTTCTCCTTGCCAAGATACTGGTAAAAGTTCTTGTTGCCATCAACGACCGCGAATCTGAAGTTAGTGAATAGGGTTAGGTTGTTTAGGAGTCCATTGTAGAAAATGCTTCCCTCAACACCCGCGTTCCAGTGAAAAGAGAAATCACCACTCTCAGTGCCTATTTCTGGGATGTCCACCGCGGATTTAGGCACGAATGCAAGCTTCATGTTAAAGTTGGCAGCTCTGTTTCTCAAATCAAAAAATGGGTAACTGGCATTCAGTACAGCATTGCCGCCGCCGCCGAGCAGCCTCTGAACAGCATCTTTCTCTGAAGGTGTTAACTCCTCTTGGCTATTGGGCGGGGTACTGTCCTCCTCTTCTTCGCCACCATCGGCTACCAATGCGCCGAATCCTAATCTGACAGGGCCAAAATAGTCGGCATAAATCTCATTGAAAATCGATACGGTACTACCCTGAGGAGAGTAAGCTATAAGAGTGTTATTCAGAAACTTTGAGTTCTTGTCACTAGCAGAAGCATTGTAATGAGTCTGTGCGTCTGGAGCATACCATACATGGAAAAGGTTGAACCTTCTTGCGGTCCTTGACCTATAGTCATATTCTTTCGCTAAATGTTCGAGAGTGATAAGTTTGCTTAACTGCTCTTCCTCCTCGATTATCAGTGCATCGAGTTCGCCTTTTAGCCTTATTGCCTCAGCTGGACTTTTGGCGGCTTTGAATTCTTTCTGCTTGTCGGATTTCTTTTGGGAGTATATGGTAGTGATATCCTGTCTTAAACTAGCTTCTAAAGCCTTTGTATCAGCTCTTAAATCATTGTAGAAGGGGCTAATCGCGCGATTCTTAAAGTATGTTCTGTACTGTTTACTGAATAAAGCTGCTTTACCTTGTCTGGAGATGAAATCCTCTTGTTCCTCCTTGGTGTCCGGCAAAGGAGTGGTCTTAAACCTGTAAGGAATAGTTTGCCCAGTGGCGCTGTAACAACAGGCTAGGCTCAGAAGAACTAGGAGAAAAACTTTTGCTTTCATCAATGGGAAGGGTTAGGGTTAAAATAAGGGCCAATTTGGTGATTATATTAGATATTTCAAATATCTAAATGTTTTAATATTTAATTCAAGTTCACTCTTGCTCTTGAAGAAGGCCTGGTAATCTTAAGAATCATATAACTTCTGAAAAATGGTTCGGAAGCCTTATTTTGGTTAGGACCAACACTTTTTCGGGAATTTATTATTAGAAATTAGTATTAGTTATTTTACTATATTTGATGTGTAGTATGTAGTAAAATAACTAAATGACTGCTCCTAAGAAAAACGCTTTCTGGAAACAACGCACTAAGCATGGCAGAGACAAACTATTTGCCTCTGCTGATTTGCTGTGGAAAGCGGCGTGCGACTATTTCAAGTGGTGCGATTCCAATCCCTGGCTGAAGACCGAGCAACTGAAAAAACCCATTACTATCAAAGATGTGAAAGGTACACGGGCGGTTACCATCGTGGAGATACCTACGGCACGGCCATACACCCTCTCTGGACTGTGCCTTTACCTGGACTGCAGCCAGTCTTATTTCCGGGAGTTCAAGAGCAATCCACCGCAGGGCTCGGAAGATTTTCTGACGGTCATCACACGCATAGAGGAAATCATCTATACCCAGAAGTTTGAAGGGGCGGCTGTTGGCGTGTTCAATGCCAACATCATAGCCCGTGATCTGGGCCTGGCAGATAAGAAAGAGATAAACGGCTCAGTAGATACAACGCCGATCGATTTGGGCAGGCTATCGGATCAGGAGCTGGATACGTGGATTGCACTGCAGGAGAAGGTGCGTCATGGCTGACAGTACAGCGCTTAACATCGCTTACGGTGAGCGGTGCAAACGTTCCTTTTATCGGTTCTTCCTGGAGTTCTGGGAGACGATCGAAGCGGTGGAGCTGGTACCGAACTGGCATATTCAGTTCATATGCGATGAACTGCAGAAAGTATACGAGGCATGGGAAGGAGGAGAGACGCAGGATGATGTGATCATCAACGTTCCTCCGGGATCTTCGAAGTCCACCATCGTCACGCAGCTGTTCCCGGCCTGGCTCTGGGTAAGGAATCCGAGCATACGTTTGATCTCCTCCAGTTATGCCGCTGATCTGAGTATCGCGCATGCAGTCAAAACGAGGGACTGTTTGAAGTCGGATAAGTTTGAACGCTATTACCCGGGACTGATCGAGTTCAAAAAGGACAGTGACGGTAAGTCAGCCTTCAAGAATACGAAGAAGGGGGAGCGCTTCACTACCTCAACAGGAGGCAGGGTAACAGGTATGCACGGGGACTTCATCATCAACGATGACCCGATCAATCCGGAGGAGGCAGAGAGCACCAAGGCCAGGAAAACAGCCAATAGATTCTCCGGTACCACGCTCTCTACACGAAAGACCAACAAGAAGCGAACGGTCACGATCATGGTCATGCAGCGTCTGCATGAGCTGGACCCAACAGGGGACTGGCTGAAGAAGAAAAAGAGCGTCAACCATATTTGTCTGCCTGGGGAGCTGTCTGATCACGTGAAGCCGTCCCGGGTGCGTAAGTACTACGTGAACGGGCTGATGGATGTGAACCGGTTGGACCGCTCTGCACTCGATAAGTTAAAGGAAGATCTCGGAAGCTATGGGTATGCAGGGCAGATCGGGCAGGTGCCGACTCCGGACGGGGGTGGTAAGTTAAAGAAAGCCTGGTTCGGCCGCATGACCTGGGAAGAGTTTCAGGTGGTAACGAAGGGTAAGCAGGTGGTCTGGCAGTTCGACGCGGACACGGCTTATACCAAGGATCAGAAAAACGACCCGACTGCTATGATGGCCTCCTGTTACATCGCACCGACTCTTTATATCCGGGATGTGTCGGAGCAGTGGCTGGAATTCCCGGACTTGATAAAGGAGCTGCCTGCTTTCGCCAAACGGAACGGCTATAGCTCCCAGAGTAAAATACACATAGAGCCCAAAGCGTCGGGGAAAAGTACGATACAGACATTGAAGCGGGAAACCTCGCTCAACATAGTAGAAGCACCGGCGCCTGATGCGGATAAGGAAGTAAGGGTGAACGGCATTTCCCCTTTTGTGGAGGCAGGAAGGGTCGTGCTGATAGACGGAAGTTACATCGACAATTTCTTAGGCCAGTGTGCCGCCTTCCCCTTGGGAGCGCATGATGATATGGTAGATGATTTGGTACAGGCGATTGAGCGGGTGCACCAGCCAGTAAGAAAGGTAAAAGCGAAAACAATAAAACGATGATCACCTACACCCTAAACGGAGAAGAGCGCCAGGCCAAGACCAGCTGGTATGAGTTGACACTGGGAGAGTATTTGCAGGTGGTGTCATCCGGTAAAATCGAAGCAGTATGCCTGCTCAGTGGGCTGACGATAGAAGAATACAACCAGGCTGATGAAGGCATGCAAGCTTTGTTTGCTGCAGTCAGTGCAGTACTGGACACAGAGCCGGTAGGATTCAAGCCCGACTGGCTGGCTGTGAACCTGGGGGCGGACACGATCGGCAAGTTGGAGCTCTGTAGAAAGTATGTGAAGGAGTTTGAGGAAGAGCCCGAGCAAGCGTTTCCTTTCCTCTATGCCATTTACCACTGGCCGGAAGAATACGACTCGGTATATGTCATGAGTGGTGCCGGCTTCCCGCAACACCTGGTAGAGAGAGCCACTCAGCAACCCTTGGCCGAAGCGATAGGAGTAGTGGTGCACGTGCTGCAGGAGAGCAACCGGCTGAATGAACGCTATGCCCCGATACTGGACAAAGACCCGACAGAAGAACAGTTTCGGGCCGGTATCGAGAAGTTTGAGAAATACGGCTTCTACGCCACTTTGCTCAGCTACTGCAGTGGTGATCTGTCCCGTCTGACCATGTTGCTGAAGTTATCGGCAGACGTGTTCTATACTGCTTTATGTGTGGACACCGAGAAAGCAGACTATGAAGAGAAGTACCGTGACATCATGAGTCAACAACGATAATATGACTTACGCAGAACTAGAAGCCCTTATAGAAAGCATTGCCCTGGAGACATTGGGCGGCTCGGGCCATTTTCATTGTGGCAATGACCTGAGCCTGAAGCTGGCCGTGGAAGAGAAAGGATATCCGGTCGTTCACCTGGATCCGATCTCCGGTAATAGAAACATCCAGTCCGGGAACAAGACCGCCTCTGTCACGATCGGCTTCTTTGAGCAAGGAGCAGTGGATCTGTCAGCAAAGGAAGAGCAGGTCATCTATGCCAGGCAGGAGGTAGTTTCTGCTCATTTCCTGGCCATGCTGCAGGAGGAAGACGAAGTAGGAGATATCGCGGTCAGAGACACGCCGGTCAAGAACTACACAGACCAGTTGTTAAGCGGCATTGCCTGTGAGTTTGAACTGAAGTTACCGATCAGTCTATGCTTCTGAGCACAAAGCTGAAACTCGACAGGCTGGGCAAGCAGCTGGTGGATCAGTTGGCTTATAACATCGCCACCATCGACGCCGGCCAGTACTTGCCTACTTCCCACCGGGAGCGGATGGCCGGTACGGTCCGGTATGAGCTGGATGAAAAAGAGTTCCGGCTGGTAGGGGGTGAATACATCTGGACGTATGAAACGGGCCGGGGTCCTACCGTGAACATGGGCAATGGTGCTGTGAGGAGGTATGTGCGGGAATACATCCAGGAGAATAACCTGAAGCCCAGGGGGCTGGATGAACAGGGCCTGCCGATCACAGAAGATACGCTGGACTATTACATCTCCCGGAAGATACACGAAGAAGGTTCGAAGCCTTACCGGCACAAGAAGCCTACAGGCGTGATATCGGAAATAGTAAATGACAAACTGGTAGAGAAGGTAGAGCAGCTGCTCTACCAGTCCTATACCAGCGAGATCGCAGCGTTTTTACTCAAAGCAACAGCCTAATGGAGATACAGGAAAGACCCAAAGAATTCAGCGCTGTAGGCGGGAGGCTTCCCAACCCGGTGCTCTACAAAGTAGCCACATCCGGCAGCTATGTGGAAGCTCTTGTCTTGTCCGGCGAATCCGAAATAGGCAAGCTCAGAGCCAGTACCAGGAATGGCGTGGCGGTTCTGGATGTCAGCAGTGTCTTACGGGACAGGATCAGAGTAAGGCCTCCTGCAGGCCTGGAAGTAGTGGAAGCAGGAACAGGCGTGATCGCCTACTGGTGCCGCTTTAAGGACTCGGAAGGTGCAGAGTTAACGGATCAGGAGAACGTGCACTATGCGGTGGCAGCTGCACTTCCAGCAGGTGTGTCGGACTATTCAGGTTATACCGTGTTATGAAACAGTTTGCTACCAGGTTAGACAGGCCTATACTGTTTGAAGGGAAACCGCTCACGCTGACCATCGCCATCAGCGAGGGCATCAGACGTGCAGTCTACTTTGAACGGGTATACCTGGATGCGTCAGGTGGTCAGCTTGCCATTAGATCAGCACTGGTACCGCTCAGGGGTTTGGTTCTTCTCCATGAGATGGGTCCGCTCCCCATCGGTACGGCTTCTGTATCCATAAGCCTGACTACCGAGAATAGGGCCACTGAGTCCAATCCTGTTATCGTGGTATCAGAAGACAGTCCGTTACTGCCAGTCTTCGCCACTTACCAGGAGCAGCCGGTGCTGTTTGACCGGGAACCGATGACACTGGCCATTGCCATGGGAGACATCCGCCAGCCGGTCTATTTCGAACGGGTGTATCTGGATCATAACAGAAGGCAAATCAGCATAGCCAGTGAACTGGTGCAGCAGCGGAACACGCAACTGCTCTTCAATCTCAATGCTGACGAATTGCCCTTAGGTACCCGATATATAAATGCATGCCTGACGAATCAATACAGGGGCACCAATACATTGGAGACACTGGAGTATGAATATTTAGAATGGAATGAGTTAGAGTATAACTAATGGTTATTTCCTCTTGCGCCTGTGTAGCCGGCTGTTCCTAAACTTATTTTTCGCCTTATATGCTCTGATGTCCCGAAGCAATCGGTAAAAACAGTAGAGGAGCAAAGGCACAAGCAGAAGAAGAGGGATGATTGACATCTATCAAGAAAGGGTTAAAGCCAGCGGAGTAATATAGGATTAAAAACACTAAAAATATAATAAGGTACTCAATTTCACTTTTTAACTAATGATACCCGAAGAACAACTCCTCGATGAGCTACTGGACGAAACCAAAGCCGGCTCCATCAACCAGACAATCAAAGTATATCCGGACGCAAATAGGATAGACGAAACCAAGACGAGCGGTCGCCAACACAGGACGTTACTGGCTACCATTATCACGCGCTTGAAGGCATGGGTAGTGGCGTTGTTGGATGGTAAATCTGATACTGGCCATGGTCATACCATTGATGAGGTGGATAACCTGCAGACCACGCTCAACAGCCACAACCAGCGGATCACGGCCAATACAGATGCGTTGCCGCTGAAGGCTGATTTAATAGGTGGCAAGGTGCCGCCTGAGCAATTACCGGAGATAGGGCCCGCTATTGTTCTGGATGAACAGCCCACTGCCGGCAGTCAAAACAGCGCCAAGTCAGGCGGTATTTTCTCCTGGGTAAATACACAGATCAGTGCAGCCTTGGGCAATGGCGGCTCAATGAAAGCGGCAGGTGCTACGAGCGGGACGCTGACGGTGAATTTTGACAACAATACAGACGAGTATCACTTGGGTGATATCACCGGGGCAGTCACGATTGCCCATACCGGCACGCGCCTGGGCAATGCCAAGATTGTGAGTTTTCGGCATAATGGCAGCTCAACGGTGACCATCAGCAACGGCATTGCCGAAGATGAAGTGGGATTTATTCCGGCGGTAGGGCAAAGTCACAAAGTGCACCTTCGCCTGGGTGTGGGGCCTGCGGGAACCACCCGGCTTTACTATCACATCAAACCGGTCAGCGAGTAATGAAGCTCCATCACTATACCTCAAGGATTGCGTCCAGCAGCAAGCAGCTCGTGCATGCCCACCAACAACGAGTGGCCAATGCGGGCGGGACCGGCGTGGATGCCGCCTGGCTGGAGAAGTGCGTCACCAAGTTTAACAAGCTGGGCGTGCTGGACAATCTCCGCGTGGCCGTGTCTCCCCGCTTTGGATATGACGCGGTGGCCGACAAGGCTACCAAGCTCTACAATGTAGTAAAAGGGGACGCGTTCCCGCCCTTCGAGAGCCGCCAGGGTACCATCCAGGCCAACCCGGTCAAGGGTTACACGCAGCTATCGGGCACGGCTATGGGGTATTTCGGGAAAACGCCGCAGCCGATTCGCAACAATAGAATCACGATTTACCAGGTCTTCCAGTCTACCGCCGTGGCCTATGTAGGATTGTTCGGACTGCTTTGGGATGACAACGACACAGATGCCACAGGCGAGTACGTGATGGCAATGGACAAGCGCAACCTGCAGAACTCTAAGTATTGGACGGCCTCGCGCGGTGCTACCAACTCGTTCACGATGGAGGGAAAGGTCGTGCCCTTTACTGTACTCGACGGCTCCACAGGGCTTTGTGTGCTGTGTGTGAAGACAGGGGCCACCTCCACGTACTTCCGCAACCTGGCAGGGAGCGCCGAATCCGAACCGAACCTGGACCTCTATAATGCCGAGTTCCAAAACTACGGCCTCTTTTCCAGGGCAAAAGCCAGCTTCTCCCTTTCCGGGCGCATGATGGACACCTTCGTTTTCCATGGGGTACATAATACCTATTTGGAAAACCAGATTTATGATATGCTTTTAACTGAATACAGCAATACCTAAGATATGGAAGCGATTGAAAGAATAGAAACAGTGCGCGGCGGAGAGGGCTTCGCCATCAACACCGGCTACAATGCCGTAGGCATACCGATGATCTGGTTTGATATCTTAAACCCCGATCCTGTGAAAAGCAAAGGGCAACCTGTGCGGGAGTTTCCCAAGCAGATCATTATCAATTTTGAGCCGGACGAGCAGGGCCGTGGCGTGCTGAGCAGCGTGCACTCTAAATTTAACCAGGTGTTACTGGCCAACAACACACAGATTCTGGCTTTCACGGCGCAGCCGCTGAACATGGATGCCAATGTGCAGGACAAGTCCGATTTTTCGGCTATGTTCTGGCCTGCTTTCCGTCGGTTCATTCCCAACGGCTGGATGCGCAAAATTAAAGGCTTCAATTACTGGCCCGTTTTCCTGGGAGACGGCTCGGTAAACGAGCTCACCCCGGAGCAGCAGCAGGAGCCAGGAAGCGGAGACTATGACACGCACCGGGTAGACGGTTCAGTTATAAACCCTATAGCGCCGCCCGATGGTACCCTTTAAGATACTGCTGGTGCACAACCGTTTCCGATGGGCACAGCCTATCACTTACCTGTCGCTCTTTATCCGTGTGTTCACTTGCTCGAAATGGAACCACATTGCCATTGAGCAGGGGGACGTGATAGAATCGATAGCCAAGGGGGTAACACCCAAAACAAGGAAGGGGTGGGAGAGTGTGTCAGACAGAATTGTGTTACCCTTGGAAGTGCCGAGTGAATTGCTCAAAGGCGATCTTTCCAAAGCCCTTGGCAAACCTTACGGGGTGCGCGACCTGTTAAGAGTAGGTTGGCACATTATCCTTTCAAAATGGTTTGGGTTGGAGCCAAAACCTATGAAGAATGGCAGAGGCTATATCTGCTCGGAGCTGGCTGCTATGCTGTTGGGCATGGAGCACCCGCACCTTGTCACACCGGCAGACTTTGAGCATATGCCCTTCCTGAAAAAAGGGGAGGTCTTCGAGACTAAAAAGCTATAACGCCTAATATCAAAGAAATCTTGCAGGTTATCGGTGAAGCTATCATCCAGCACGGCATCTTGATCCCCGAGTCGAAGAGCAGCCATCCTTTGGACCACTTCACCTCCCGGATCCTGAAGTTTTCCAGGCAGAGGTAAAGCGGAGTTGCGGTACATGGGTGGAAGTGACGCGACCGGGTTAAATAGTTAATCCGGCACGGTAGTCCAGGTAGATTTCTTCTATTGCATTGTCATAGTCCTGCAGGAGCGGCATCTCGTCGGCGATAGATTCTAGGGCAAAGGGTTTGTCTACTCCTAGAGCGATAAGTTCTGCTAAGGCTTTTGCCTGCAAGGGAGTGAGCTGTAAAGGGAAAAGACCAGGCTGGGTTTTCATATGGAAAGAAGATATTGGAGCTTAGATGGTACAAGATATAAAAATATGTAATAAAAATGCAAACATCTTAATGTGACTATGACCAATATCCGTGAGATCCTGCATCAACTTTAATATATTAGAACTAAAGAAATGGCCTTATACGACCTGTTTACTATAATCAGTGGGGGACAGAATTACAATGTCCGGTACAGTGATGTCACCAATCAGGTACACGTGTATGATGATGCCTACGCTGAGATAGCAGGCCCTCCCGATGTACAGCATGAGAACGTGGGAGCCCAGTTTCTGGCAGCAGGTAAAACCTTCATTGGTATCTCGTCATACCCCTATGCCGAAGAATACATTGCCCCTGATCCTGACCCTGACCCCGATCCGGATCCGGACCCGGAGCACCCGGCTGACGGTACCTACCTGAGAAACGAGTGCAACGGCTTCAACCTGCAGCAGGTACTGGCTGACGGCAACGGCGGTGAACGTTGGGGCAATGTGCTGGAGTATAACACTCCTTCCTGTGGCTATGTAGCGCCCGTCTATGGCTGCACGGATCCGGAAGCGGAGAATTATGACCCGGTCGCCACTACCGATGACAACAGGTGTGTCTATGCGCCCAAAGTATACACCGAGGTGAAGACGATCGTAGTGAGACCGTGTACACCGGGCGTGTACCTGCGCTGGCTCAACTCGCTGGGAGGTGTGGAAGGGTGGCTCTTCTCCGGCAAGGTGTCGCACCCTTTTTCATCCGAGGCAACAGGAGAGTATACTTTGTCTTCGGGCCTCAGGGGAGCCGCTCAGAAGAACGGGAACACGAACATGATCATCCGTACGGCAGGCCTCAACTTCAATCAATACAGAGCACTCTGCGAAGTCTATACCTCCCAGCTGGTATGGCTGCATAAAGATGGCCAGGAGCCGGAGTATGTGTATGTCGTACCGGGCAACGTGGACCCGGAGCCGGGCAGGAAGAGCTATGAACTGGCAGTTGAACTCTCATTAACTCCTCCTAACAGCTAATGGAACTCTACATCAAAGGACAGAAGGCAGACCTGGCGCCGGACGCAGTGTTTGCTGTGACCGTTCAATCGAACGATATCACCAAACCTGATACCGTGCAGTCCAGCTACAGCAACACGCTGACACTGCCTTATACTCAAAACAACAATGCGCTGCTGGACAATGCCAACGATCCCAGAAGCATAGGACTGGCTCCTTACCAGAAGCTGGAAGCAGCAGTACTGCAGGATGGGGCGGAAGTGGTACCTATGCCCCGGATCTATTTACAGCAGGCGGCAGAAGGGTATGAGCTGCAGGTGTTCTCAGGAGCCGTAGACTTCTTCGAGCGTCTGGGAGACAAGTCTATCCGGGACCTGGACTTGAGCCGGTACGACCATCCCTGGACCGCACAGAGCCTATCAGACGGCAGCTATTATACAAGAGTATGGCAGGACGGGTACATCTACGACATCATCGATCGGGGCAAACCCCAGGAGGAGCACACGTATTACCCTAGCGTCTTTGCCCGGGCTATCCTGGAGCAGATCCTAAGTGAAGCAGGGGTAACCACTGCCTTTGAAAACCTGACCTATGATGACTTGATTATTCCTTTCAGTAATGACTACCCGGCCCATAGCAAAGTTTGGTTAGCCGCGCGGAAATACTCAGGACCCTATACCGGGGGCACCTTCGGGGTAACGGACGTGATCATTGATCGGGGCAAGCTTAAAGTAACTTATGACTTCTATGTGGAGCGCATGAGCAACCAGCAAAGCGTGTCGGAAGTCATTGCCACCTTACGCAAAGGCAACACGATTCTAAACGATCAACGCTATACCGTCGAAGCAAAAGGCAAGCACAAAGCGGAATTCACTTTTGATATTCCTACGGAGTACAACCCGGAAGAGTATCGCGTGAGCCTGACGCTTGCGCAAATGGCAGGGCCGGCCGATCCCGGTGCAGCCTATACCTGGGTAACGGAAGGTACGCTTACAGGCGAATACGACGAAGAGGCCTATTTTAAAACAGAATGGAGCATTGCCCGCAACCTGCCGGACATCAAACAGAAGGACTTCTTTAAGGCAATACTCGCGCTCTTCAACCTCATGCCGGCCTTTGACCCTTATTCCAACACCTTACGGCTAACGCCAATGCAGGATCTGGAAGTAAATAAGGCAAGGGCCCTGGACTGGTCTGATAAGCTCGTGACCATCGGCCCGGTTCCGGTGCAATACCGCTTCGGTGAGTTTGCCCAAAAGAGCTTGTTCCGCTACAAGGAAGAAGAAGAGAATCCTGCCAATGGGGATAGTTTCCTGGTCATTCAGGACCAGCAGCTGGAAGCCGAAAAGGATGTGATTACATTACCTTTTGCCGCAAGTGAGGAACGGGACGGGCTGCTGTATCTGCCGATGTTTGAACTGATCAACAAAAAACCGGAGGGCTTCCATAAAACCGTGAAGACTATTTCAGGACTTAGCCTCTATGATGTTTTTCCACCCGGCTATAAGGTGCTGGTGGAACGGGCTTCCGAGGATGATCCTGATGTGACCTACGGATGGGGAATCTACGAAAACCTCCGACCCGGCTGGAAACTGATCGATCAGGAGCAAGGGTATGTAAGAAAGAAGGTTGCACCGCGTATTGCTGTGTTGGACCGTAACTATGTCGCAGGCTTTGCCCGGAGCTCATTTGCCCCGATTAGCTTTGCTAACCTCATACCGCTCTACTATCGGGTCCTTCAGGGGATACTCGACAGGTGCAAAGGAATCACCCCTCCTTTCCTTCTAACAGCGCAGGAGGTACAGAACTACGACTGCTCTATACCGGTCTGGTTGGACCAGTACCAGAGCTATTTCTATCTGAACAGTATAGACGAGTTCACCGGGGAAGGCCCGACTAACTGCCAGTTGTGGAGGTTGTAGGTATGCAGGTGCTCAGAATTTTAATATAACACCCATGTTTGTTAATAAAATAATTAGCAGTACCTTTGCAGCCTCGTTTAAAATCTATGGGGAAGATCTATACAATCAGGGTTGTTACTAGAAGCTATGAGGCGTGGATCAACTTTATTGGGGAAAACAGGATAGTTCACCAAGCTGGACAGTCAATTGATACGTTGGTAGTAGACTTTTCTTATGCTACTTTCCTTCAGCCATTTCACCTTGTCTCTCTAGCTTGTCTTATTGAGGAGTATCATCAAGCAGGCATTAAGGTTCATTTCGTTGAAGGTGGTATGGCGTTAAACAACTACCTCAACAATATAAAGTTTTACAAATATTGGTCAGAAGGATTTAATAGGAACAGGTTCACTCACGCTCATATCAGCACTACGTTTTGCTTATGGAAGGTAAACAGCGATATGATAGATAACTATGCGAATGAGGCCAAAAACTATTTTGAGAGAAACTTCTTCAGTGGTAAAAATTTAGAGTCGCTTTCAATACCTCTGAAGGAAATCTTTAATAATATTGATGACCATGCTGCTTCTCCTGTTTCGGGTTATGTTCTCACTCAATATTACCCTAACTTAGGAGAAATAAGAACTGCCATCTGTGATTTCGGTGTGGGCATTCCTGACAAGATAAACACGATGTGGGAGGCCGGTGGAAAAGCCAGGCTTTCAGATGAAGATGCTCTTAGGGCTGCATTCAAACGTAAGGTGTCATCGAAATCAACACCACGGAATAGGGGTCTGGGTTTGTATTATTTGTTATCAAATGTTAAATATTTAAAGGGCGACTTGACTCTTTACTCAAATAATGCTTTCTTGGAGCACAAAGACTCGAATGGCCTGCGAATATATCAGCCTAACTATTTCTTCCAGGGCACGTTAATTAACATTAGTCTTAAGACTGAATTTCTTCCTCAGGCGGAGGATGAAATTGAAGATGAGGAATTTTTATTATAATTTTACTGTTATAAAAGGGAAAAAGGGGAAACCAAACATGAACACACGCACAATTAAATTGATGGACTGTGTATCGGGAACTTCCACCAACACTGAAGGCTATGTTCTGTTTTTAGCGCTTTCAA
>NZ_JSYF01000230.1:0-2144 GCF_054824225.1 Pontibacter sp. HJ8 | reverse complement strand
TTGGGGTCTTGCCGTTACGCTCCAAAGCATACTTCTGCAGTCCCAGGGCCTGCACCAGCGAGTACGCTACCTCCGCCCGGTTTACCTTCCCGTTGGGGTTGAACTTACCCGGAGCTGCCGGCAGCATGATGCCGTTATAGACATGGTTGGCGTCGCGCAGGGCAGCCCCTTTGGCCACAATAGATTCAGCCAGCAGGTTTCGCTCTTTCACATCGGTTAGCGAGAAGGTACCATCTACCGGGAGGAACTGGCGGATGCCCTCTCCCATCATCAGGTAATCGGCCATGTCAATGCGCTTCAGCAGCTCATCCGGTCTGTAAACGCCCCCTTTCAGACCATCGGCCAGGCGGGCACTTACCGCCAGTTTAATGGATGCTTCCGCAGGATGCCCGGCAATGTCACTCAAACCGGTCGTGCCGGCAGCCGTCATCATATTCACCACGCCTTTGATCTCTTCCGGGAATGCCACACCATTCAGTCCGGAAACTTTGACTGTCCAGGTTCCGGCTTCAGGGGAAGCTACGGCAACACCACGGTCATAGCTCATCGCAAACAGCACCGGGATACCGGATCTGGTCTCAGCACCGCTCGGCGATACCAGCGACAAGTTTACCGGGTTGCCCGTTTCACCAGCCACACCTTCTGTCCTGATCTTCGCTTCGATGGCCGTAGTACCGGGAGCCACATCGAAGGTATAGGAGTTTGTTGCGGTAGTGGCCGGATTGAAGCTGATGGTATAGTCAAGCGTTACATTGTTTGAATTGACATTGCTGTTGAAAGTTCTGTTCAGGTTCAACGTTGAGCCATAGGGTGCCGCCATACGGAAAGCCTTGTCTACGGCAGCATAAGCGTTTACATAGCCGGCGCCCACTTCCCATTTCTCCCTGTTCGGAATGTTGGTGGCTGTCTCCTGCAAGATCTGTTTTACCTGCGCTACCGTTAGCGAAGGGTTTGCATCCAGCAGCAGCGCCACGATACCCGCCACATGCGGTGCCGCCATGGACGTGCCGCTCATGTGGGTGTAGTAGGGCACGTGTGCGGGCTCCAGTTCCGTCGCATCCTTGTCAGCCGACAGGGAAGATACCGGCGCAATAACACGGGTAGCAATGATGTCCACGCCGGGTGAAGTTACTGTAGGGCGATCTTCCCAAGTATAGGCGGTGCCATCGAGCGTAAAAGATCCTCCTTTGCCTTTTATCCCTCTGGAAGAGAAATCGGCCAGGCGGCCGGACTTATCGCCTGCCGCAACGGCAATGACCCAGGGGGCTTTTTTATACTGCCCGGTCATGGTACCGGAGCCGGGACCGGAGTTTCCAGCTGAGAACACCACCACGATGTTACGGTCCACGCAACGCTTGGTAGCCAGCGTGATCGGATCGGCAGGATTGACCTCGGTGCCGGTGTCGCTGGTGGTACCGAAAGAGTTGGTGATCACGCGGATGTTGTAGCGTGCCTGGTTCGTGATGGCATAATCAAAGCCGGAGAGTACGTCCAGCAACAGCAAAGCGGCGCCAGAGCCATAGCCGATCAGGTCTGCACCCGGAGCCACGCCTTCGTACTTGCCCTGCGAGGCCTGCCCGGTGCCGCCGGCTATACCTGCCACGTGTGTACCGTGCCCACCTGTTGCGTCGGTATTCGGCACGTTTTCCAGGATGAGGTAGGGCAGGATAGACGATACCGCATTCAGGTTAGTGGCTGCCGTCACGTTCTGTTTCAGGTTACGGCCAAGCTGCAGGTCCGGGTGCGTCCCATCTACCCCGCTGTCGTTCACGAGAATGCCGATGCCTTTGCCGGAAACAGGAAACCCTCCGTTTTTGCTTGTCAACAGAGGGTCGGTTCTAAGTTTGTCTACACCTGTCAGGGCGGTAGCTGTGTTGTTCTCGTACTGCAGGGACTCGTTAAGGTATAGCGAAAGTACCCGGGAGCTTTTGGCCAGCAACTCTACCTGAAGGCCTGTAGCCAGTATACCTGCTATGGGCAGCGACTGGAGGGTAAGCCCCTTGGTTATACCTGCCTGGGTAAGTGTGGTGAGGTCAAGCAGTGAAGGGGCGCTGCTTCCTTTGAAAGTTACAACTACCTGGACCAGTTTGGTCTTGTCGGTAATTGCCTCCTTGAGTTTGCTGTCTACGTAGGCCTGTGCAAAA
>NZ_JSYF01000229.1:0-9975 GCF_054824225.1 Pontibacter sp. HJ8 | reverse complement strand
ATCACAAATCAATGAAAAAACTACTACTATTGAGTTTTGCGCTGGTGTTTGCCCTGCTTCAACAGGCTGTGGCACAGGGCAAAACTGTTACGGGTAAGGTGACAGACCAGGCGACCGGCCAAGGCCTTCCTGGTGTTGCAGTACTTGTGAAGGGTACCAGCTCCGGTACAGCTACAGGTGCTGACGGTTCTTACAGTATCAATGTGCCAGCAGAAGGCAACACATTAGTTTTCAGATTCCTGGGGTATAAAATAGTAGAGCGTGCAATTGGCACGGCAAGCTCTGTAAATGTAACGCTTGAGGTCGATCAGACACAACTGGATGAGGTTGTGGTAGTGGGCTATGGCGCTCAAGCAAAGAAAGATGTGGTTGGTGCAATAGCAACCGTTTCTGGCGAACAACTCAAAAATTTGCCGGCTCCTTCATTTGATAGAGCTTTGGCGGGTAGAGCAGCAGGCGTGCAGGTTATTACGCCTTCAGGTTTGCTAGGACAAGCACCTCAGATTCGCATCAGAGGTATAAACTCAATCTCTTCAGGTACTTCTCCACTAATTGTAGTCGACGGGGTGCCATCTGTTAGTGGCAATACTGGTGGGTTTACTAGTGCAAACGCCCTTGCAGATATCAACCCGAATGATATTGAGTCAATGGAGATACTGAAAGATGGTGCTGCAACTGCTATTTATGGTTCAAGAGCATCGAACGGTGTTATTCTGATCACTACTAAAAGAGGCAAGGCAGGTAAAACTCAATTCAACTACGATGTATGGGGGGCTTCTGCAACTGTTTCTAAGCGTTTCGATTTATTGAATGCCGATGAGTTCATTGAAATCGCTAACGAAAGGTTTAGGAATGCTGGTCAGCCCGCACAGGCTAACCCGACACCTGATGGAAAAGGTGGCTTTATGGATACAGATTGGCAAGACCATGTCTTTAGACGTTCTTTACAGCAGAGTCACAATATTTCTGCCTCTGGTGGTACAGAAGGAGGTAAATATTTTGTTTCATTAGGATTTACAGATCAAAAAGGTGCTATAGAAGCGAATGCCCTAAAACGTTATAGCTTTAGAGCCAATCTTGATCAAAACATAAACAATTTCCTGAGCTTTGGTGTTACATCTGGTTTAACTTATCAGAATAACGAAGGTCCCCTGGCCGGATCTAACAACCTGTCAGGCAACGTGTTTGGAGCGACCCGTATGCTCCCGAACGTGCCTGTTCTCAATCCTGGGGATCCAACAGGATACAACATCGAACCGGGTGACAGAAGAGTTTTAGGTAAAGGCGGGAATAACATTCCAATTTCAGATAACATACCTAACATTCGCTTTGTATTGGATAACAACAAGCGTGTAGCACAAACCTACCGCGTGCTCGGATCCACATTCCTTGAGGCTAAAATTGTTGAAGGTCTGAAAATAAGAACCCAACTAGGTCTTGATGGTTCATTCGTTGATGACTTCGTGTTCGGCGATCCGAGACACGGTGACTCATTCAGCGCGAACGGTTCTATCTCTCAGGCTTATAGTCCATTTGTTAGATGGAACTGGCAAAACATTATGAACTACAACAAGGTGTTCAATGATGCGCACACGCTTGATCTGACTTTGGTGTCCGAACTACAGCAGCAAAGATCATCTTTCTACCAGGCAAACATACAGAACTTGTCTGACAGGTTCTTTAACGAGAATATCGTATCTGGCTCTTTCGTGACACCTACTGTTGGTGGTGGTTTGGTTAGAAATGGCATTGAGTCGTACCTGGGTCGTTTTAGCTACAATTATAAGAGCAAATACTACTTAACGGGCTCTATCAGAAGAGATGCTCTCTCATCGCTTCCAGTTGAAAACCGTGTTGGTTATTTCCCTGGTGTTGGTGCCTCCTGGAGAATATCTGAAGAGGATTTCTTTGTAAACTCTGGAATTAACTTCATCTCTGACTTGAGACTAAGAGCTTCATTTGCTGAAGTGGGCAACACGGACATTGGTTCATTCCCTTATATGGGAACATATGGTGCAGCCGCTTACGGAAACCAGCCTGGTATTGGATTTAATAACACAGGAAATCCACTATTGAGATGGGAGTCTCAGAAGAAATATGACGCAGGGATCAACTTAGGATTATTGCAAAACAGAATAATGCTTAATGCCAGCTATTGGGTAAATGAGAACGATAACATCATATTAGCTGCTCCAACTCCTCCATCACTTGGCGTGCCAGGTAACTCAATCAACAGAAACATTGGTAGCGTTAGAAACCAAGGTTTAGAGTTTGAACTGAACGCAACAGTAGTTGATAACTCTGCCTTCTCTTGGACTACAGCCCTGAACGTTTCTACACAGAAAAACGAAGTGTTGGGTCTTGTTAATGGGCAGGATATCACAACAGCCTATAACTTAACGCGCGAAGGAGAATCTATTCGCGCCATCTACGGCTATGTGTACAGAGGTGTTAACATGACAAATGGTAACCCACTGTATGAGAAGGCTGACGGAACCATAATTCAGGGTAGAATTGACAATCAGACATACTACGTGTACGATCCAAGCAACCCGAATTACTACTTCAATCCTGCATTGCCTGAATCTGCCTCAAACCCGGATAACAGAGCAACTTTAGCGGGATCAGACAGAAGAATTTTGGGTAATTCATTACCTAAGTGGTTCGGTGGCTTCAACAACACGGTAACGTATGGTGACTTCGACCTGAACGTATTCCTGAGATTCCAGGGCGGTAACTACATTATGAACAGAACCCGCCAAGATCTATTGAACATGAACTTTGTGAATAACAGCACTGAAGTTTTGGGTAGATGGCAAAGTGCTGATGCTCCTGGTGACGGCCAAACGCCACGCCTGTATGCATCTAGAGGAAGCTTTATTAACCTGGAAGATAGGGCAAGCACAAGATTCGTTGAGAAAGGTGATTTCCTTCGCGTAGATAACGTTTCATTAGGTTACAGCGTGCCTAGTGCTGTTGCTGGTAAAATCGGCCTGAGCAAACTTCGTGTATATGCTTCTGGGCAGAACCTGCTTGTTCTGACAGGCTATTCTGGACTGGACCCAGAAACCAATACTACTGGAGCTGGAGTTGATTACAACGGAAACCCTCAATTGAGAACCTTTACCTTCGGTGTGAATGTTGGTTTCTAATTTAAATTCAAATATTAAATAAGTATTAATATGAAAATAAGATACAATAAAGCCAGCAAAGGCTTATTATATACCTTCCTGGGGCTCTCCATGTCTTTGGCCTCATGTGAAGAAATCACGGATCTGGCGCCTAACAACAGTCTTACTGAGGAAAGTGCTCTCACGACTGCGGACCGGGTTGCACAGGCTGTAACCGGCGTGTATAGCGCGGCACAGATGGGTGATTATGTAGGCACTGGTGTAGCAAGGGGGTATCCTTTCGGAGCAGCCAATACCATACAGCAAGACGCAAGAGGCGAAGATGTGATAGCAATTCCATCTTTTTACCTGATAACTTACGAAGGTAGTTATAGCTTGACTTCTGCGAACAATCAGGCAATGTGGGAAACTACATATGCCATGATTAACAGAGGCAATGTGGTTATAGAAGGTCTTGCAACTGCAGTGACTAACGGAGTGATTACGGCCGATCAAGCAAAAGCTTATGAAGCTGAGATTCGTTTCCTGCGTGCTCTGGGGCATCATGAATTATTGATTCACTTTGCTCGTCCATACAATCATACTGCTGATGCATCACATTTAGGGGTGCCCTACAGAACAATTGCTGTAAATACACCTGCTAAAGTTGACGAAGCAGCGGTGCAGGGAAGAAATACCGTGAAAGAGTGCTATGCGAAGCTAATCGAGGACTTGAATTTTGCAGAGGAAAATCTGCCTGCAACACGTGCAAATGCCTTGAAAGTGTCCAGAGCTACTAAAGGTGCGGCTATTGCATTGAAAACCCGTGTGTATCAGCATGCTAACAATTGGGCTAAAGTTATTGAGGAAGGTGAGAAAATAGTTACAGGTACTTCTTCTTTTACAAGTCCTATAGGTGGTTATGCTCTAACACCATCTCCAGCAACTCCGTTTGTATTAGCTAACAACTATACTAATTCTGAATCTATTTTCTCAATCGAGAACAATACAAATAGAAACTCAGGTACAAATGGTGCGCTTGGTGCAATGTATAATATGGCTCCTGGTAGAGTGCTGATAGCTATCTCACCTATTATTTGGAATTCACCTTTCTGGTTGCCTGGCGACTTAAGAAGAACGACTCTAGCTACAAACAATGGCCGTGGCTATTTCACCACTAAGTACAAAGATCCACAAACCTGGACAGATGCTAACCCAATTATCCGGTACGCAGAAGTGCTCCTAAACGTAGCAGAGGCACGTGCACGCACAAGTGCTTTAGACCCACAAGCACTGGCTCTGCTTAATGCTGTACGTAACAGATCTGTTACCACAGCTGCAGACCAGTACACAATGGGAAGCTTTGCTTCTGGTAACGATCTGGTTCGAGCTATTCTGAACGAAAGAAGAATTGAGTTCTTGGCTGAAGGCAAGCGTTGGGGCGATATCCACAGACTGGCCACTGACCCGAACTTCACTACTAATGGTGTGCCAGCGAAAGTATCCTGGACTGGTACTACCTTTGCATCTTGGAATGCGGCAACGCCTTATACTGGCGCCCGCTCCGTAAATGCTATACCTTATGATGACTACAGATTCATCTGGCCTATACCTCAATCAGAATTGGATGCAAACCCTGTTCTCAAAGAACAGCAGAATCCGAACTGGTAATAGTTTAATGAGATTCGATTTCGAATTAAAGTTAACTTCTTATTAAAAGGCTGTCCCAGAATTTGGGACAGCCTTTTTAGCTTATTGAAAGGGTTTTATTGGATTATGGTTACTCATTGAACTAAATGCTCCTCCCGAACTATAGCGGAAATATTTTAGAAGCCGGCGTAGACGAGGCAGGCAGAGGTTGCCTGGCCGGACCGGTAGTGGCTGCCGCCGTCATTCTTACTCCCGATTACCAGCATGCACTGCTCAACGACTCAAAAAAACTGAGCTATAAGCAGCGGGAAGAGATACGGGAAGAGATTCTAAGGGATGCAGTGCCCTGGTCGATCGGGGAGGCCTCTTGCCAGGAGATCGATGCTGTCAATATTTTGCAGGCCACCTACCTGGCCATGCACCGTGCCATTGCAGGATTAGGTATAGCACCCGCTTACCTGCTTATTGACGGCAACCGGTTTAAGCCTTACCGGCCTATACCCCACGCTTGTATCATAAAAGGCGATGGGAAATACCTTTCCATTGCGGCGGCATCGGTACTGGCAAAAACGCACCGGGATGAACTAATGGGTGGACTTGCAAGGAATTTACGCAGTATGGCTGGGAGCAGAATGCAGGATACCCTACCCGGAAGCACCGCGAAGCGATAGCCGCGGCAGGTGCAACACAACATCACAGACACTCTTTTAAACTGCTTCCGGATCAGGTAACGCCAGTCGGGGTATAGCAGAGAGATAGAAAAAAATTAATTTACTTGAGCTTGATCAGGTCCAGGAACAAAGTAAAGCTATCGAGCGAGGAGTGGCTGTTTTCAAAGTTATCAAACGACATAGGCTTAACTATGTAGCCTGTCACGTTTAGCTTCTGGGCAGCCATACGGTCTGTTTCTTCATTGGAGGTAGTCATAATGAACACAGGTATATGGCTGAACTCCGGCTCCGTGCGGAGCTCTACCAGCAACTCCAGGCCATTCATCTTCGGCATATTGATATCCAGCAGAATCACGCTGGGGGCAGGAGAAATTTTAGCAACCCCATCGCCTCGCAGCATATTAAGCGCCTCGCGGCCATTGCGGGCCACGTGTATGGGATACGTTATACCGATTTTCTTCAATTCCCGCTCCACATTCATAATATCCAGGTAATCATCTTCTACCAAAAGGATATTAACTTGCTTATTCGTCATGGTTATTGTCAAT
Source organism: Pontibacter sp. HJ8 (assembly GCF_054824225.1). Lineage (NCBI taxonomy): Bacteria > Pseudomonadati > Bacteroidota > Cytophagia > Cytophagales > Hymenobacteraceae > Pontibacter > Pontibacter sp. HJ8. The sequence goes on along the minus strand of NZ_JSYF01000229.1, from coordinate 3,996 downwards.
GTTAATGTGCAAAGTTAGGATAAAATTACCACTTATGCCTGATTTTTAGGCCAGGTAAAGCTAAACGTAGCCCCCTGACCCAGGCTGGAAGATACCCAGATGGCGCCTCCATGGCTTTCAATGATCTTCTTCACAATAGCCAGGCCAACCCCGGTACTCTCTACTGCATCCCGCTCCTGCAGCGTCTGAAAGATCACAAAAATGCGTTCATGGTACTCCGGGGCTATACCTGGCCCGTCATCTGACACGGAGAATGTATAGAAAGAATCCGATTCCGAACATGTCACGTCCAGGTGACCTTTTTCCTGGTGATGGTATTTGATGGCATTGCTGAAGAGGTTCAGAAAAACCTGGTGAAGGGGCACCCGCTCCGTATGCAGCACAGGCATATCGGATCCGACATCAATCGTGAAGCCCGGAGGGGGAGATACCATGTCGGCCACCTCGGTGAGCAACTGATTTACGTCTACTTCTTCCTGGCTATGGCTGGTACGTCCAATGCGGGCCAGTGCCAGAATGCCGTTGATCAGGTTTTCCATACGGTGCACCCGCACCCGCATCATCATCAGGTATTCTTTGATGTTGGCCGGCAGGTTTTGCCCCATATCTTCTTCCACCCAACGCGAAGCCACCTCTATACCCCGCAAAGGCGCTTTCAGGTCATGCGATACGACATAGGCAAACTGGTCCAGCTCCTTGTTTTTGCGGTCCAGTTCCCCAAATGTTTCATCGATCGTGGCTGACATCCGGTTGAGTGAATGCGAAAGCTGGCTGAGTTCGTCATTTGAGGTATCTACGATCTGGGTCTGGTACTCTCCCCTGGATATCTTGTCGGCCAGCATCACCATTTTCACGATTCTGTTGGTGATAAGCCTGGTAATATAGTAAGCCCAGCCTAGTCCCAGTAGCACAGAGAGGATCGTGAGTACGGTAGAGACCTGCCGGGTGGTGGTGATACTGCTGTTGAGGCGCTCCCGCCTTTCTTCCCGCAGCTTGTACTCAAAGGCATTAAAATCCCGGAAGGAGGTCCTGACAGAGTCCATGATGATTTCTTCTCCCAGCAACAGGGTGTCTAGTTTCAGGTCAAACGACCTGCTGGAAACAGAGAGTGTGTCGGCGCGCTTCATCAGGATGAGCGGCTCGGCATACTGTTGCTGCCAGCGGTGATGCATGCTGATGATCTCCTGCAGCTTATTGACTTGCCCGGTCGAGCTGGAGGTATAGCCTTTGATCTCTTCGAACAAATTGGGCAAATGCTTTCTGGCCTGGTAATAAGGCACCAGAAACTTCTCGTTTCCATTCAGCAGGAAGCCGCGCAGGCCTGCTTCCATGTCAATGATGTTACGCTGCAGAGAAGCGGAGTTACGCACCACAATCTGGGACCGTGATACCCACTGGGAGTTTTCGATCACATCTTCCGACAACTTAAAGTTAACAATGGCAACAGCTGTGAACAGGATCGAGATCAATACGAACCCGATAAATAGCTTGGTTGATAATTTCATGGAGGTTTACCTGTCTCGATGCTTTAAGGTAGAGATAGCCGTTAGTCAGTGACAAACGGGCCGGTAAGTTGCTATATTAGCAAGAATAGTGGTTCCGGAAAAATGCGGTTTGCAAAAAGACCGGTAAAACAACTGCTGGTACGTGATAATCAGGGGAGGTGCCTGGCTTGAAAAGCACCTTCGGGTGAGTATTTCTGAAATTCATTATCTTTTGGCTAAAAAGTAATTCTACGGTTTACGATTCTACAGGAGCAAGGTTATATATGGTTTCCCCTATTTATTTGTATTTTGAGAGGTAAAAGTGGCGGGGTTCTACACCAGGTATAGGCGCTTTGAAATGAACGGGGCAATGGCAGGAAAATACCAGCTCAGGCCGGATTCCCGGGAATGCATGACAGCCAGTGGTATAAAATTTCGGATGCGGCTATATTTTAGTTAATTTTGCCGGCAACCACTTGTAATAGCAAACGAACCAAAAATGGAACTGAAGAAAATAGCACTAAATGATGTGCACGAGTCGCTTGGCGCGAAGATGGTGCCTTTTGCAGGGTATAACATGCCGGTGCGTTACTCCTCCGATAATGAAGAGCATAACACCGTACGCAACGCTGTCGGTATATTCGATGTGTCGCATATGGGCGAGTTCTTGGTAAAAGGACCACAGGCCCTCGACCTGATCCAGCGTACCACTTCAAACGATGCCTCCAAACTGACGCCTGGCAAGATCCAGTATTCCTGTTTCCCCAACGAAGAGGGAGGTATAGTAGACGACCTGCTGGTGTATTGCCTGGGTGAAGAAGAGTACCTGCTGGTGGTGAATGCATCGAACATCGACAAAGACTGGGCCTGGATCAATAAATTCAATACAAAAGGTGCTGTGCTGGAAAATATCTCGGATGAGCTGTCGCTCTTTGCGGTGCAGGGACCCAAGACGGTAGATGCCCTGCAGGCACTTACTTCGGTGGATCTGAGCAGCATGGCCTACTATACCTTCGAGCAAGGCGAATTTGCCGGTGTACCGGATGTTATACTGTCTGCTACAGGCTATACCGGTTCCGGTGGATTTGAGATCTATGTAAAGAATGCGGATGCCGAAAAAGTATTCCACGCCATCATGGAAGCCGGCAAAGCACATGGCATTAAGCCGATCGGCCTGGGTGCACGCGATACGCTTCGTCTGGAGATGGGCTTCTGCCTGTATGGCAACGACATCGATGACACAACGTCTCCGCTGGAAGCAGGCCTGGGCTGGATCACCAAGTTCGACAAAGACTTTACCAACGCTGAGAGCCTCAAAGAGCAGAAAGCGGCCGGAGTTTCCAAAAAGCTGGTTGGCTTCGAGATGCTGGAAAAAGCAATTCCGAGAGCGCACTACGAGATCGTAAATGCAGAAGGCGCCAAAATAGGCGAAGTAACTTCCGGTACAATGTCGCCTACGCTGGGGAAAGGTATAGGCATGGGCTACGTGCAGACAGAATACAGCAAGCCTGGCTCCGAAGTATTCGTTCGCATCCGCAACAAGGACATGAAAGGCCAGATCGTGAAGCTGCCATTTGTGAAGAAGTAAATTTAATTGCTGGTTGTTGATTGTTAATTGTTGTTCACATGAATGAACATTATAAGAATCAACAATCAACAATTTAACAATCAACAATTCAAGAATGCCAAGTATAGATGTATGCTATAGCCCGGAGCTGTTGCATTTGTATGAACTGGAGGGAAAAGCCGTAGTGGCCGTCGACGTACTGCGTGCAACCTCTACAATGGTGACAGCCTTTGCGCATGGTGCCACCGATATTATACCTGTGATGCAACTGGAAGAATGCCGGGCTTATGCCCAGCAAGGGTGCCTGACGGCTGCAGAGCGCAATGGCATCAAAGCGGAAGGTTTTGACTTGGGGAATTCCCCTTTTGCCTATATGCATGCAGGTATAAAAGGGAAAACCATTGCTATCACCACTACCAACGGGACACGGGCTATTCGCTTGTCGGAGGCTGCAAAGGAAATTGTGGTGGGCTCTTTTCTGAACCTGCAGGCCGTGGCAGACCATCTGGAGGAACTTCAGCTGGATGTGATCGTCGTTTGCGCCGGCTGGAAAGGAAAGTTCAACCTGGAGGATACCTTGTATGCCGGTGCCTTGGCAGAGCGCTTGCAGGCTAAGTTTGCATTTGAGAACGACGCTACGCTGGCCTCGCTATACCTGTACCATGCTGCCAAAGAAGACATGGTCACTTTCCTGAGACAGTCCTCGCATGTGCAGCGCCTCGAAAACCTGGAGATTCACAAGGACATCGAGTTTTGCCTGCAGCATGACGTATACGATGTGTTACCGGTCTGGAAACAGAACAGGCTGGTGGACCTGAGAGTTGAGGAATTTAAGAGTTAGAGAGTTTAAGAAGTAGAAATTTGGAGTTTTGATAACTACTGGGGTCAACTTCAAATATTGAAATCATGCTTTCAAAACAAAACAGGGCCGATCATGCATGATCG
>NZ_JSYF01000228.1:0-2465 GCF_054824225.1 Pontibacter sp. HJ8 | reverse complement strand
AACCACCAGATTATTGACCATGGCGCTGCCTTTTACAGTTAGCCTGTTGCGCTTGTAGCTTTTTTCCTTGAGGTTGAGGTGAAGTGTATCGAAGGAGACGACGCCATCAAACTTTTCCTGGACATACGGCAGCCTGATGCCGTGGTCGTCGGAGGCGAAGAGACTCGTACTGACGTTGTAATTACGGGCATCGATCTTTCCTTTTACCCGCATGTTGTTCACAAGCGAGTCCGTTCGGATAGATACCTGGGAATTGATGTCGCCATTTTCGATGGTCAGATAGGGCATCCGGACATCGATGTTCCGGTTGGTAGACGTGAAGGTGACATTGAGGTTCTTGAAATCCACCTGATCCGGCACATTGTCAAAAGCTGTCTCCAGTAGCCGGTTCAGCAACTCCCCATAGTTCCGTGATTTGCTGGCTGTGGTATCAGTTGGTTGACCGTCAGCCTCTTTTTTCAGCAGAAAAGAGAAATTGTTCTGGTCCCCTTTCTTCACAGCCGTCAGGTAGCCATTGACCACTTCCAGCCGCCGCAGCACGATTCGCCCTTTAAACAAGGACCGGAACCCGACGGCAGCATGTACACTGTCGGTCCGGAAAAGCGTGTCCTGGCCATGAGGAGTTAACGAGATCCCGGTGAGTACCACTGAGGTCAAATCCGTGAACCTGGCTTGGCTAATTGTCAAATCTACAGGGTATTTGCTCTCTACCTTTTCTTCTACACGGCTGATGGTGTAGCTTAACAACCTGCTTCTGAAGGCAAATAAGGCAATAGTGAGGAGGAAGAGGAAGGCCAGCAGCACGCCGGCCCCAATCAATATTCGTTTTTTCAATCGTTGGTTCAAAATATTCAGATGCGAATTACGCTAATAAGATTAAGTATCAAAATATAGTACTGATATTATATATTACTTCTTAACCATACGTAGATACGTATAATTTGTGTTATTCAACCCACATACGGTGTAGGCCGGATTTTGATATTGCCTACAGGCTTTTGCTCTTCCCATTGCAAGCCAAGTGCCAAAGTTGGTGCGGGCAGCATACCTACTTACGACAACCTGTATCCGGACGCATGCTTTCTTTCCGGTTCTCTCGCCCGGCAACGCTTTACGGGGCAAATGAGGGCAAGCTGAAATACGTCCGGCTTTCTGGCTTACTTGCCCAAAGCTGCTTATCTTTGACCAAAGAAACATTCTCGTTCATGAACCTGACTTCACTTACTGCCATATCTCCTGTTGATGGCCGCTATCGCCGCAACACGTCTGAACTTGCTGCCTATTTTTCTGAATTCGGCCTGATCCGCTACCGGGTACTGGTAGAGGTCGAGTATTTTATAGCGCTGTGCGAATTGCCCCTGCCTCAGCTGGCGGGCGTACCTTCCCAGCAGTTTGCAGCGCTCCGTGCCATTTACGAGCAGTTTTCGGAAGCCGATGCCCTGCGCATCAAAGATACAGAGAAGACCACCAACCACGATGTGAAAGCGGTGGAGTATTTCATCAAAGAGAGATTTGACGGACTTGGATTGGGCCAGTACAAAGAGTTCATCCACTTCGGGCTAACCTCCCAGGATGTGAACAACACGGCTATACCCCTCTCATTGCGCGAAGCCGATGACAAGGTGCTCATGCCCCTCTACCTCCAACTGCACCAGACGCTGGCCGAACTGGCGCAGCAGTGGAAGGACATCCCGATGCTGGCGCATACCCACGGCCAGCCCGCCTCTCCTACCCGGCTGGGCAAGGAGATCATGGTATTTGCCGAGCGCCTCGATGCGCAGCTGGCCCAGGTGCGCCAGGTACCCTTTTCAGCTAAATTTGGGGGAGCTACCGGCAACTTCAATGCCCACCATGTGGCTTACCCGGATGTGAACTGGCCCGAGTTCGGGAACCGTTTTGTGCAGGAGGTACTCGGTCTGCGCCGCAGCCAGTATACTACCCAGATAGAGCATTACGATAACCTGGCGGCCTATTTTGACGGCCTGAAGCGACTGAACACCATCCTGATCGACTTCTCACGCGACGTGTGGCAGTATGTATCGATGGGGTATTTTAAGCAGAAGATCAAAGCCGGTGAGATCGGTTCCTCGGCCATGCCGCACAAGGTGAACCCGATTGACTTCGAGAACGCGGAAGGAAACTTAGGTATAGCCAATGCCGTGCTGGAGCACTTGTCGGCCAAATTGCCGATCTCCCGCCTGCAGCGTGACCTGACGGACTCTACCGTACTGCGCAACGTCGGCGTGCCGCTGGCCCACATCCTGATCGCGCTGAAGTCGCTGGAGCGCGGCATCGGCAAACTGGAACTGAATGAAGCGGCGCTGCGCCACCACCTGGAGGAAAACTGGGCCGTAGTAGCCGAAGGTATACAGACCGTTTTGCGCCGTGAAGGCTATCCGCAACCCTACGAAGCGCTGAAGGACCTGACGCGTAAAAACGAGAAAATCACCGAACAGGCGATCGCC
>NZ_JSYF01000024.1:0-13222 GCF_054824225.1 Pontibacter sp. HJ8 | reverse complement strand
GCCCGCCGCACAGGCGAAGCTATACAACAACGCCAGGTTGAAGTCAGATGAAACCGCAGCTACGAAGCAAGGTATAGACATAGAAAGAGCTATACCTGCACATAGGCCAGAGGCCCCACGATAGCAGTCACGAGCAGGGACGCTCGCGCCATGAAAATCTACCTGCCCAGCAACTTCTTATTGATACTGGAAATCAACGCAGGACCTTCGTAAATAAAACCAGTATACAGCTGCACCAGGTCGGCGCCGGCGTCCAGCTTTTCCACGGCGTCCTCCGCTGTCATGATACCGCCCACACCGATGATCTTGATATGCTGGGGCAGGTGCTGGCGCAGGTAGCGGATGATCTCGGTGGAACGCTGTGTCAGGGGTTTTCCGCTCAGGCCGCCGGCCCCGATCTCGGATACCCGGTTGGTAGGCGTGTGCAGGCCCTCCCGGCTGATGGTCGTATTTGTTGCGATAATGCCACTCAGCCCGGCAGCGACGGCAATCTCGATAATATCATTTAATTGAGCTTCATTGAGGTCCGGTGCGATCTTGAGCAGCAGGGGTTTTGGCTTGGGCATGCGGCTGTTCTGCTCCTGCAGGGCCATCAGCAGTTGCTGCAGTGGCTCCTTTTCCTGCAGGGCGCGCAGGTCCGGTGTATTGGGCGAACTCACATTCACCACAAAGTAATCCACTACCTCATACAGCGATTTGAAGCAATACAGGTAGTCGTTGAGGGCATCTTCGTTTGGTGTCACCTTGTTTTTGCCGATGTTGCCGCCCACCAGGATGTTGCTATTACGCTCCCGTAACCGTTGCACAGCCGCTTCCACGCCTTCGTTGTTGAAGCCCATGCGGTTGATGATGGCCTGGTCTTCGGGCAGGCGGAACAGGCGTGGTTTGTCGTTACCTGCCTGCGGCTTGGGTGTGAGCGTGCCGATCTCGATGAAGCCGAAGCCCAGTTCAGCCAGTTCATCCACCAGTTTAGCGTCCTTGTCAAAGCCTGCTGCCAGCCCGACGGGGTTGGGAAACTTCAGGCCAAACAGCTCCCGCTCCAGCCGCTTATCCTGCACCCGGAACATGCTGTTGCTGATGCTTTTGGCAAAAGGCAGGCTAAAGGCCGTCCGAAGGGCATCGGTGGTCAGGTAATGTACTTTCTCGGGGTCTAACTTGAACAGTAACGGGCGAAGGAGGCTCTTATACACGGCAGCGGATTTGGTTGGTTTGCTGCTGACAAAGATAGAAAGCGAAAACTTACCATGCTTGGGAATTCTGGCATGCGGAATAGTCTGCACAGACCCCGTGGTGTCTTCCAGGCCCGTGTGTGCATAAAAGACCGGCCGCTGCAGAACAAAAACCAGGTATAGCTACGGCTGTTAGGGGAAACACGCGTGGGAGCTGCACACACCGCGAGGTCTTTTGTGCACTGTTGTTACTGTTTCAACTTTTCCCAGGCAGCTTCCAGGGTAGGGTTTGGTTCTGTTTTATACCTGGCGTTGTTTATCTGGCTCTTCACCTCCTCGACACGATCCTCCGTATCGGGGTGGGTGCTCAGGAAAGCCAGCATGTCGGGATCGTCGCCCTGCTGCAGCCGCTCCAGCAGCCAAACCATTCCCTGCGGGTTCAGCTGGTTTTGGCGCAGCAGCTCCAGGCCAGCTTCGTCGGCCTCCTGTTCCAGGCTGCGGCTATACTCGAGGTTGCGCAACGTGGAAGCATTATCCACGATCACGGTGGCAACGCCACTCACGTCGCCAAAAAGCAGCGAGGCCAGCATGTAATAGGAAAGGCTGCGGGTCATGGCACGTAGCGAGTGACGCCCCTGTACGTGCGCCAGCTCGTGTCCCAGCAGGGCCGCCAGCTCTTCGTGTTTTTCCATTTTGTCCAGTATACCTGCATGCACCACCACAAAGCCCCCGGGTATGGCAAAGGCATTTACCTCGTCACTGGAAACGACAGTTGCCTTTATCGGGAAATCGGTTTGGGTATGCAGGCTGTTGAGGTAGCTGTTCAGCGCGGCTGTCTTTTCGTCATCCACGGTATAACCCCGGAGCATCTGTTCATACAGCTGTTCTCCCAGCTGCCGCTCATAGGTATGCGGAAAATGCAACGCAGCCCGGTCAGCGAGTGCCGGAACGCCCCACACGATGAAAGCGACCAACAGGGACAGCAGCAGCACCCCTAAAAGGGCGATGCCGGTACAGCCCAGGTTAAGCACGGCTTTATAATTGGATTTCAGGAAGGCTGCCCCGCTGTACTGCTGCTGCAGCGCCTCCTGAAACCGCTGGTCTACGACCGAAATACTTTGATGGGGATGATGCCCATAGCGAAGGACCGTGATGCTATCGTTGAACTCAGACGGATGTATACCTGCCAGTTCCCAATACAGCGTACCGCTCCCCTCCCCCATATCCTGTTCGACCCTGATCCTGCCAGGCTCTAATGTGATAAAGGAGGGAATGCCTTTGGAGCTTTGCCCGTTATAGTATTTCCCTTCAAATGTCATGTTTAGATTATCCCGATGTCCATCATATCGGACATACTTTCATACATGGCTGAATCATACCCTTCTTCTGTCTGTACCAGCGCATCGGCGTCAAAATGGCCGCTCATAACGGTTTTGTGCATGATGAGCGACATGGTACGCGTAGTAGCCCACGGTATGCCCAGCCCCAGGGTAAAGACTACAATGAACAGGTTCCCCACAGTCAGCTTCAGGACTTCCCAGCCGGTTACACTGCACTGCAAACGACAGTATTTATCATCCTGCAACACTACGATGTTGTTGGTGAAGAATTGCAACAGCTCTTTGGCATACCAAAACAAGTAGATACCCAGTGTAAAGATCGATAAAAAATAGCCCTTAATGTGGATCAAAAGCAGGTCCGCCCCGTCCCCAACATACCTCAACCGCACATTGCCAAAGCGCACATTGTCTATCATCTCCTTGCGGATCTTTACCACGAACCAGGGGCCGTAGATGCCGAATGTGATCACAGTCAGAAAGGTGCCAACCAGATAAGTGGATACCATATCGGAAAGTTCGCCTCGGTAGCCCATGTAAATCCCACGCCAGCTGGTACGGGAAGTGCGGTAATTCATCATGCCATGCAGGGCAACGGGAATCAGTACCAAAAGCCCTACCAGGAAGATGAAGATAAAAAGGACTTTGACAAACGGTACGTCTGCGAAGGCTCCCAGGACCAGAAAGGAAAAGAGCAGGGCAAATATGCCCATCCCTTTTATAAAGCCAATGAACATCTCCTTACCGGTGCCATGAAAGGTGAAGGGACTACCGGCCAATTCGGTTCTCCGGTACAGGTATTGCAGGGTTTTGGCCTTCGCCCAGGGGTAATACAGGCCCAGCGTGACCAGCGTCAGGAGGAAGTTGACGATTTCGATAGCAAAAAGCTCAGAGCCCTTGCCGGTAAAAGAAAAAGCGGTGGTTTTTTTTTCTGTTTCGAGTAAAGTTGTTGCCATAAAGAGGGTTAAAAGGAGTTAAAAGGTAGAGCACAGGCTGTTATGCATACACAACCTGTGCTATTTGGTCCTCTAAATATAGAAAATATTAAATATATTCTCCCTATAACTTCTTCTTTTGCAATAAATTAACTCGGGCCACCAGCCGGACCAAAGCAACCACTCCGCTGGAACCTTTCCAGCTCTAAACTGGCCTGATGTTTAGGGTGTACACAGAAATCTCACCTTTTACTTCTCTGCCGTCCACTGCTCGAAATTGCGGAAGTAATGGCTCTTCCAGTAGGTATAGCGGGGGATGATGGCCGTGTTGAGCCTTCTTTTGAAATCCGCATAATCCTTCTTCTCTCTGGGCGACCACAACACCTCACTCAGTGCTGTCATCCGCGGGAAGATCATATATTCTACTTTTGCCGGATTGCCGATGTACTCGGTCCAGACATTGGCCTGTGCCCCGATGATGTAATGGTCCAGGTTGAGTTTGCGCAGCGTATCCGGTACGGGTTCGAAGGCGTACACGGCGTCTACCGGATTGTAACCATGTATGGACAGGCTGTCGTTCGGGTCCTTGGACTGGTAATGGTCAAAGTAGAGCGGCTTGCCCGGCGCCATGATCACCTGATGGCCTCTCTTGGCGGCAGCTATACCTTCCTTCTCCCCGCCCCAGTTCATGATCAGGGTAGAAGTGTTCAGGTCTCCTTCCAGGATCTCGTGCCAGCCGATTACTTTCTTGCCCTTCGCGGCCAGGTAGCCGGCCACCTGCTCCACAAAATAGGTCTGCAGGCCCTTTTCGTCTTTCAGGTTGTGTTCTTTGATGAATTGCTGCGATACCGGATCGGCTTTCCACCACTTCTTGCTGGTTTCGTCGCCACCCAGGTGGAAATAAGCGGACGGAAACAAATCCGCCACTTCATGAAACACCGTCTCCAGGAACTTAAAGGTAGCCGGGTTGGGCTGCAGCACGTTGTTCTGGCGGTTATACATGCCCCAGGTAGTGGCTACATTCCAGGTGGTATCAGGATGTGTGCTGAACTCGGGATAGGCGGCAATGGTAGCGCGGCTATGGCCCGGTATATCGATCTCAGGTATAATGTTGATTCCCCTCACAGCCGCATAGCGAATCACCTCGCGTACCTCGTCTTTGGTATAGAAGCCGCCGTAGCGGGTGGTATCATACCGGGCCGGTTCCGCTTTGAAATGCCCGATCAGCGTGGAATCGCGCCAGGAGCCAATGGAGTTCAGCTTCGGGTACGACTCGATTTCGATGCGCCAGCCCTGGTCGTCGGTCAGGTGCCAGTGAAAGGTGTTGAACTTATGGAAGGCCAGGTAATCGATGTACTTCCGGATAAACTCCAGCGGGAACATGTGCCGTACCACGTCGAGGTGCATGCCTCTGTAGGCGAAACGCGGGTAGTCTTTGATGGTCACATCCTTGATCTTCGCCTCCTTCACCTGCTTCAGAGGGAACAGCTGCAGCAAAGTCTGTATGCCGTATACCATGCCGCCGGTATCCTGGGCCCGGATGGTCACATCTTTCCCGGATACGGTGAGCGTATACATCTCGGCTTTGTCGATGGATTCGGTATCGAATAACAGGCGGATGTTGTGGCTTGCCTTGCTCATCGTCTGGTCGCTTGCCTGCGACTTCAGTTTCAGGCCTGTCTGGGCAGCCAGTATATCTTTCAGATAGGCCGCCTGGTCTGCAAACTGCTTGTCAAATACGATCTGGGCTTTGCCATCGATGGTCACATGCCCTCTGCGCTCTTTGATAACTTCCACAGGCTTGGGGGTGATGTCGTCCGCAGACTGGGCTGTGGATAACACAGGTATAGCCAGCAACATTAGTACGATGAAAAGTATACGGTATCCGGTTTGTAACATGAGGGTGCTAAAGGTATAAGGTTGGGAATGTGTTGCTGTATGACTTATTTGGAAACGGATGGTTTAACAGGTATAGTATAGGTTCTTCCAGTTGACCGGAACAAGTCCTGGCAATGGCAGTAACGGTGAGTGCAAAGCACTCGCGCTATACCTTCCTAAGCTTACTAATTTCCAAAATTCTAACTTTCTAACTTCTAGGATGATAATCCTTGATCACCTGTTTGAGGTAATCCCGGTCGAGGTGGGTATAGATCTCGGTGGTGGTGATGGACTCGTGGCCCAGCATTTCCTGCACGGCCCGCAGGTCGGCGCCGCCTTCGATGAGGTGCGTGGCAAAGGAATGCCGGAAGGTATGCGGGCTGACCGTTTTCTGTATACCTGCTTTGGCTGTCAGGTCTTTGATGATGGTAAACACCATCACCCGCGTGAGTTTGGCGCCCCGGCGATTGAGAAACACATAGTCTTCGTGGCCTTTCTTGATGGTGAGGTGGCAGCGCACGCCATCGCGGTATAGTTGGATGTGCTTGAGTGCATCACGCCCGATCGGCACCAGCCGCTCCTTGTCGCCTTTACCGGCCACTTTCAGAAAGCCCATGTCTTCGTAGAGGTTGCTCAGCTTCAGGTCCAGCAGCTCCGATACCCGCAGCCCGGAGCTGTAGAGCGTTTCCAGCATGGCCCGGTTGCGCGTGCCCTCCGGCGTAGAAAGGTCAATGGCAGCCAGCAGCTGCTCTATCTCATGAAAGTGGAGCGTGTCGGGCAGTTTGCGGTTCAGCTTGGGCGCTTCTATGGTTTCTGTAGGATCGGCGGTGAGCATATCCTCCATGATGAGAAATTTGTAAAAAGCCCGTATACCGGACAGCGTACGTGCCTGCGAATGCGGTGTCATACCCAGCTCCACAATCCACTCCAGGAACTCGCGCAGCACCGGCGGCGTGATCTGCTCGGGCTGTACCTGCAAGCCCTTGAAAGCCAGAAATTCGTTTAGTTTCCGGATATCGCGCAGGTAGGCTTCTACTGAGTTGCCCGAAAGCGACTTCTCGAGACGCAGGTACTGTTCGAATTGAGTTATGCAGATTGACCACTTCATGATGCTTCGTTCCTCGTTTTGCTGTGAACCGCTCCACGCGCGCTTCAGTATATGCTGTATGCCCGGCAAACGGTCCTTGCCACTACCAGACCTGTATTGCCCCTATTTATTCATTGATTTAGCCGGAAAGGAGCTAAACCATCAAAATAATATGTAGGCAAAGATAGTTAATACTTAAATTGCAGCCTCTGATTTTAGCTGAAAACGCATTATATCCGCACACGATGAAAATACTGATTCTGAATGGCCCTAACCTCAACCTGCTTGGCGTCCGGGAAAAATCTGTCTATGGCACCGAGTCTTTTGAGTCCTACTTCGAAGAACTCCAGGCGGCATTTCCGGCCATGGAGCTGACTTATTTCCAGTCCAACTCAGAAGGCACCCTGATCGACAAGCTGCATGAGGTAGGCTTCAGCTACAAAGGCATCGTGTTCAACGGCGGCGCCTATACCCATACCTCTGTTGCGCTCTCCGACGCCATCAAGGCCATAGAGGCACCGGTCATTGAAGTGCACATTTCCAATGTCTATGCCCGCGACGCCTTCCGGCACAAGAGCATGTTCGCTCCTTTCTGCAAAGGAATCATCACAGGATTTGGTCTGGATAGTTACCGCCTGGCGCTGCAATACTTTGAGCGCATGAAACCCAAGCAGATCGGTTTCAGTTCTAAAAAGTAATGGTGTCGCAACGCTGAAAATCATTCACTAAATAATTGGTATTTTATATAGTAGGCATACTATACTTTTTTTATATTTCCTTCATGCTGAATTTTTATCCAGGACCATCCAAGCTATACCCGGAGGTGCGCACCTATCTCACAGATGCATACGATGAAGGTATTCTGGGGGCTCCGCACAGAGGAGAGCAGTTTGTGCAGCTTTCACGCACCGTGGTAGGCTCGCTCAAGCGCCGGCTCAACATTCCTCAGGACTATTATATCTTTTTTACCTCCTCGGCCACCGAGTGCTGGGAGATCCTCATCCAGAGCCTGACCAAACAGAAGAGCTTCCACATCTACAATGGTTCTTTTGGGGAAAAGTGGTATGACTACGCCAAAAAGCTGCGACCGGCTTCGGAAGGTATACGCTTTGACATCAACGAAGCATTGCCGGTCGAGGCGCTCGATATCAGCACCGACACCGAACTGATCTGTTTTACGCAGAACGAGACCTCCAACGGTACTCAGGTATCTGCCACCTCCATCCTGAACCTCCAGAACCGCTACCGCGACACGCTGATTGCGGTGGATGCCACTTCTTCCATGGCCGGCCTTAACCTGAAGCTCATCAAGGCAGACATCTGGTTTGCTTCGGTGCAGAAATGTTTCGGACTGCCGCCGGGGCTGGCCATACTCGTATGCTCTCCCCGCACTATTTTCAGGGCCAAGCAGATGGCCGAACGCAACCACTACAACAGCCTGGTGTTCCTCTACGAAAAGATGCTCAACTACCAGACCACGCATACGCCTAACATCCTCAACATATACCTGCTGAAGCGCATGCTGGAGGACCGCCCCTTTATCAAGCAGCTGGACCAGGACCTGACGGACCGGGCCAATGCGCTCTATGAGTTCTTCGGACAGTTTACCGAGTTCAAGCTGCTGGTAGAAAACGAAGAAGTGCGTTCTAAAACCGTACTCACCCTGGAGGCAAACGAACGCTTGGTAGAAGATATCAAAAAGCGGGCCCTGCACCATAACATCCGCCTGGGCAACGGCTACGGGCCCTGGCAACGCAATACCTTCCGGATCGCCAACTTTCCGGCCATTGGCAACGAAGAGTACGAAGAGCTGAAACGCTTTTTCCTGAATAATTACGCATAAGTATTCTACCTTTGCGGCTTCATCAAATTCAGGCACCTTATGTTCAGTTTTAAGGAAATTGCTTCGGTTACACTTATCCTGTTTGCAGTCATTGATATTCTGGGCTCCATTCCCATTATCATAGACCTGCGCAAGCGCGAAGGCAAAATAGAATCCGAGAAAGCCACCATCATTTCAGGTGTGCTGATGATCGCTTTCCTGTTTGTAGGCGACGGCATCCTGAAGTTGTTTGGCATCGATTTCCAGTCCTTTGCCATGGCCGGTGCCATCATCATTTTCCTGATCGGCCTGGAAATGATCCTCGGCAAAGATCTCTTTCACTCCGACCCGGACGTGAAAAGCGGCTCCATTGTGCCGTTGGCTTTCCCGCTCATTGTGGGGGCCGGCACCATGACGACGCTGCTCTCGCTGCGGGCTGCCTACTCGCTCCCCAACGTATTGGTCGGCATCATCCTCAACCTGATATTTGTGTATATCGTGCTGAAGGCCTCCGGCTGGCTGGAGCGGAAACTCGGCAAAGCCGGCGCCAACGTACTCCGCAAGGTGTTCGGCGTGATCCTGCTGGCTATTGCCATCAAGTTGTTCAAGACCAATCTGCCGATATAGTTTTGAATGAGTGATTGAGTGAATGAGTGAATAATTTAGCATACATAAAGGCCTCCAAGCCTGAGGTTGTGAAATAACACAATCGCTCATGCACTCTCCACAATTAAAAATACATTCATTCACGATCTCAAATTCACGCATTCACTCACTCACACATTCAAAATTAATACATGATCGAGCTTTTTACAGATGGTGCTTCGCGGGGGAATCCTGGTCCCGGAGGGTATGGCACGATCCTGCGCTGGAAAAACCACGAAAAAGAACTGACTGCCGGCTTCCGTAAGACGACTAACAACCGCATGGAGCTGCTGGCCGTGATCGTAGGACTGGAAGCGATCACGAAGCCGGGTATACCTGTTACTGTGTATTCGGACTCGAAGTATGTAGTGGATGCTGTGGAAAAGCGCTGGGTATTTGGCTGGCAAAAGAAAGGGTTCGCCGGTAAAGCCAACGGCGACCTCTGGGCCCGGTTCCTGCGGGTGTACCCCAAGCACAATGTAAAATTTGTCTGGATACGGGGGCACGCCGGTCACCCTGAAAATGAACGCTGCGACGAGTTGGCTGTTGCCAGCGCCCTCTCTCCTAACTTGCTGATTGATGAGGGGTTTGAGTCAGGGCTGTATAATTCGAAGTAATGATTATTGCGTAATGACTCATGAGTAATTATACCTTTAAATGATCGCGTTAGATGGAGTAGTAGCGGTATTTTATGCTACAATGGCATTGTTGGTAATTGCGCTTATCACTTACTTTATAGTTGGGGTACTCGTCATTTTGAAAAGACAAAAGCTTGTAAGTGCTGCCTACTTTGCTATAACTCCAATGATTTTTCTGGTAGGATTGGCTTTAACCCGTATCTTCAATAGCCCTGACTTCATTATTACTTCAGCAGCTGTTATTATTCTATTCAACAGTTTATTCCTGTTAGGCACCCGACGGTTCCAGAAGAGAGCCTAATTACCCATTCTTAATTCTTAATTCTTAATTCTTAATTCCTCCCAATTCTCTCGTGCCCAACACCTACTTCCAGTTCAAGCAATTTCGGATAAACCAGGACCAGTGTGCGATGAAGGTCTGTACGGATTCCTGTGTGTTTGGAGCTTACGTAGAGGTGAGCCAGGCGCAGCGCATACTCGATATCGGAACCGGAACCGGACTGCTGGCCCTGATGGTGGCCCAGCGCTCGCAGCAGGCAGGTATAGAGGCAGTGGAGATCAACCCGGAGGCGCAGGTACAGGCGGCCCAAAACTTTGCGGAAAGCCCCTGGCCGGCGCGTTTGCAGCTGCACCCCATGCCCCTGCAGGATTTTGCGAAGGAGTGTAGTCAACAGTATGATGTCATCCTTTCCAACCCACCGTTTTTTCTGGCATCGCTCAAATCGGATAATGCCGCTAAAAATGCAGCGAAGCATACGGGCGATCTGCTTTTTGAAGATATCCTGACGTTTGCGCAACAGCACCTGACACCGACAGGAAAGCTATACCTGCTCCTGCCGCCCGCCGAAGCCCTCCATTTTGAAAACCTGGCCAGGGCACATGGGCTATACGTGCACGAAACGCTGGAGGTATACACCCGCATAGACGGCAAATGCATCCGCCACATCCAGACCTATATCTTTGCCCCGGCAGACTCTGTCACCGTAAACAAGCTGGCTATTCGGGAAGCTGACGGCACCACCTATACCGTTGCTTTTTCAGATCTTCTCCGGGAGTATTACCTGATCTTCTGAGGCTATCCTCTCTCCGGAGCGGTTGACCTCACCTGCTCCTGCTCCACAAAATCTATTCCGTAGGCTTTCAGTTCCTCCAGAACCGGCTCGTAGAGCTCCGGATGGATGGGTATGATGACGCCACTTTTCCTGATCCTGCCCTGCAGCAACAGCTTCGCCAGTATGCCTACCGGAAGCCCCACCGTTTTGGCCATGGCCGTATGTACTTCATCATCCCCGAGCACGACCAGAGAAGAAGTCAGCTCATGCTGCTCTCCCTCCAGTTCGTACTGAAACAGGTGCTGCATCACGATCATGTCTTTGTCACCGGGCTCCAGCCGCCATTTGCCAACCAGTATCTTTTCCAGTACCTGTGCCGGCGTAGCTGCTTTCAGACCGACAGGTGTTTCTTCAAACAGCCCAAGCCACTCCAGCTTTTGCATCACCTCCCCTTCTGCAGGTATAGCCAGGTAGCGGCTCAAGCGCTGTTGCAGGCTTTCGGTTGCTGATGCGGCAGGTGGCAGAAAAGTCTCCAGGAAGCTGCGGCAGGTCATACTTTCAGTGCCCTCCAAGGTATAGCTGTCGTCGGTGAGGCCCAGTTGCACAAATACATCCCAGGCGGTACAGTAGCCCTCGCGACGAAGCGTACCACGCAACATGGTAGGGATGTCCTGGAGTCCGTATGGCTCCCGGTAGGAGAGCGAGTCGCGGTTGGCATAGCCGTCGAAGTGGCCGTAACCTTCCACGAATAGCTTGTCGGTGCGCCGGAAAAGCTGGTGGTACGGAATGTACTTGTACTCTCCGTTCTGGATATACCTGGCTGTGCCTTGGCCTGCCAGCACGACATTGCGCGGATTCCAGCTGAACTTATAATTCCAGGGGTTGTTGTCTGACTCCGGTGCCACCAGTCCGCCGGTATAGGATTTGAAGGACGTGATCTTCCCGCCCATCGTCTGCACCCGCTCTATCACCGCCATGGCAGACATGTGGTCTATTCCCGGGTCTAAGCCCGACTCCATCAGGATGGTCAGGTTCTTCTGCTTTGCCTCTTCGTGCAGTTCCAGGAAGGCCGGCGTGACATAAGATGCCGTGATCAGGTGCTTTTCCTGCTGCAGGCACTCCCGCGCTACCTCGATGTGAAAAATTGCGGGCAGCAGCGAAATGACCAGGTCTGCCTGGCGCACTTCTGCTGCACGCTGTGCCGCGTTGTGTACATCAAATACAATCGCATCGGCATAGTCGAGTGCTGCCAGCTTGGCCTGCAAGTGATCCACCGCGATATCCCCGATGGTCACGTGCCAGCTTTCGGCAGGAGCATTATCAAGCAGGTATTGAATCAGGGAAGAAGCAGAGCGGCCGGCGCCAAGGAGGAGTATTCTTTTCATAGCGTTGGGTGGTTTGGCCTGAATTTAGCAAATACAGCCTGCAAGGCAAACCCTTTGCATTGTTTTATCAGAATATTGCGTTAAATTTATAGCCCTTTTCTAATTTTTATACCTATCAGGTCTTAAATGGCAAGTGAGCTAAATATACATATCTGCATCGACGTCCTCGACTCGGCACAGGAACTCAGTGAACAGGAACGTCAGGCGATAGAGCTGGCACAACAGGCCGCCGCCGATGCCTACGCTCCTTACTCCAACTTTTTGGTGGGCGCTGTCCTGGTGCTTGAAGACGGCACGATGTTCAAAGGCAACAACCAGGAGAACGCAGCTTACCCGTCAGGGCTTTGTGCCGAGCGCACCGCCCTTTTCGCCATGAGCGCCAACCATCCCAACAAGAAGATAAAAATGATCGCGGTGATGGCGCGCAGAAGAAGCGAGACGCATTTTTTGTCGGCCATGCCCTGCGGTGCCTGCCGGCAGGTAATGGCCGAGTATGAGCACAAGCAGCAGGAAGCTATACCTGTACTGATGCAAGGCCCGGACGGAACCTACTACCGTTGCCGCAGCGTGAGCGACCTGCTTCCCTTCCAGTTCACCAAAGACGACCTTTAATAGAGTCACGAGTTTTGAGTTCTGAGTCACGAGTTCTCGATAGTGAGGCTTCTGTTTTTACTTCAGGATAGGCAACTGCTTGAAGCCAGCAAGGGAGTTTAAGAGTTGAGGAGTTTGAGGAGGTATGACTCGTAGGGACAGGTCGCGACCTGTTCAAATCGTGCACCTAACAATTTAACCATTCAGCAATTTAACAAGCAAGCACATGCAGGAAAACAAGCTGATCGTGCCGCGCACTGCCCGCTATTATACCTTGGGTACGCCTTCTGCGCATACCCGACAGCTCTGGATCGTGTGTCACGGCTATGGTCAACTGGCCCGCTACTTTCTGCGTCACTTTGCGGTGCTCGACGATGGGGCGACTATGGTAGTGGCTCCTGAAGGTCTGTCACGTTTTTATCTGGATGGCTTTTCAGGGCGTGTGGGTGCTACCTGGATGACCAAAGAGGACCGCCTTTCCGAAATAGACGACCAGGCTACCTACCTGAACCTGTTGCTGCAGGAGCTCCTCAGCCAGATCCCGGCTGATGTTCGGGTAACGGTGCTGGGCTTTTCGCAGGGAGGTGCCACCGTTAGCCGCTGGCTGGCTTCCGGTAATGTGCCCGTACACCGGCTTATACTTTGGGCCGCCTCCTTCCCCGAAGATATTGATTTTACTATTG
>NZ_JSYF01000227.1:0-9739 GCF_054824225.1 Pontibacter sp. HJ8 | reverse complement strand
ATGTATAAGAAACTTCTCAATATACTCAGTCCCATTCATTGTAAAATTGGTTAGGAACAGGGCTTTGTCTAAATCGTTCGTCCATTCTAACCAGCTGCCAGTCACTTCATCTTTGCTGTTTATCTTCCAGGACTGGGCGTAGGCTATACCTATGTTCTCCTTGCCTTCAAGCTCCGTCGCTAGCGTGGACAGGAAGCTGAGTTCTGCTTTGTCATCGCTCTCTGCCAACCAAATCCAGTCTCCCTTTGCCAGATTTATGCCTTTGTTCCACTGCTTAAAAGTAGAGCCGCTGTTTGTCGTGTTATAAATGACATGGCTGACTTTGGGGTGGTCCTTGTATTGGTCCAGTACCTGTCTGCTGTTATCCAAAGAACAATCATCTAGTATAATTACTTCGAAGTTTTCATACGACTGGTTTAATATAGAATCGAGGCGCTGCGGAAGAAACGTTTCATGGTTGTATGTAGGGACTATAATGCTGATTAACATATGCTTCTGATTGAACTTAACTATTACTGCAGACGACCTTTAGTAGCCCTTATCAACCCTCTCCTCAAGTATGGTGGCGTCTGATTATCTTCCAAAAAGAACATATATCCGCTGGAGTAAGAAATATTAAAGTTTGCTGCTTCTAAAGAAACTGCCAGGTCATGCTGATCATTTTGTTTATGGTAAGTACAAATAGCAACTTTTAAGGACGAACTATACCGAAGCTCCTTGGCGGCACCCTTTAAAACCTTGGCTTCGGCGCCTTCTGTATCAATTTTAAGGAAGTTGAAGGACTGTCGATTCACTACAAAGTCATCTATTGTGATGTTATCCTTATCTGTTACATCTGAGACATATCTGTTGACAATCTCTACTTTTTCTTTCCAGGGAGAGAATGTTGCGCTCAGCGACTCAATCCATTCCGAATCTGTCTCAAAGATGTAGAGCTTGCTGATTTTTTCAATCACACTGAGGCCAAAGTTTCCTTCAGCTGCTCCAATATCGGCCACCACGTCCCCGGTAGTCACCTGAAATGCATCGGTAAGGTAACGGTGAGGAGATTGTAGGTCTTGCTCTATCGATAGGAAATTGAAATTTTCTTTGATAGCCAGTTCTGGCCAACTTCTCTTATAATATAATTTTTTTCCATCCAGTAGAACATAGGGTAAGTCAAGCTCCTTATCTCTATAAACTTCTACATCCTGTATGTTGTAGTTGTATATAAAGGGATAAGGAAATGTAACAATGCTGTATTTCTTGACAAAAGCAACAACCTCTTTTACTTCGCTGTTCTTTTCGCCTTCAGGGAGAGTTTCATAATACTCTAAAAATTTTTTCCGTAGAATTCCCAATTTAGAGTTCCTAGTCCTGTAGTTCCAGATTTGCCACCTTAAATCATCCGGGAGTATATTTTTGTAGAGCGTTTTGATAAACTGCATGGAGATCTTTGTGTTTTGATATATTGAAAACAATATCTTTTAAAGCTGATTATTGAAGGTGTAAACCCGACGGATAACAGAGTTTTCAGAGAAAGCCATGCAGCCCACCCTTGCCAACTAAGATCCCTGAAAGTTTTCTTTCTATGTACAAGGGAAAAATGCAGTGATTCCAGCTGATGTTTACTAATTAGCACCTTTTGATGCAGTAAGCAATTAGTATTAAAGTTATAGCAAAACACAAATGTATGAAATATTAGTTGCATCTACTTTAATCAAACTATCGGAATTAATAATATGAACTAATTTTATAGATTTGTAGTGGAATTGTAAAAACTAAAATATGCACAGACTGCAAGAGGAGAAAAACCAATCTTCCGACGAAATAGACCTTCGTTATGTGATAGATAGGATAGGTGCAGGTTTTAGCAACTTGTTTGCTAGAATAAGGTATGTTATGCGGGTTGTACTGAAAAGGTCTCTTTTAATGATGCTCTTTTTACTGCTAGGTGCAGGTATAAGCTACGGTATCTACTATGTGACCAAGCCCTATTTTACCTCCTCCATGACACTGATGCTAGCCAACATCCGAAACGAATTCATTGAGGACCAGTTGAACAAGCTTTCCCTTATGGTGGCGGAAGAAAACTTTGAGGCAGTGGCGGATAGACTGGACATCAGTCCAGCTGCTGCGCAACGAATCAAAGAGATGAGTTTTTCCAACCTGGATGCAGATAGGGTAGAAGAGGATAGTGTATTAACAGGATCTCCATTCCGGATACAACTGTCCCTGTATGACAGAGAGCTGTTTGAGAGCATGGAGCCAGCCTTAACTAATTACCTGGAAAACAACCGTTACTTTGCCAAACAGAAAAGAATCAAACAAAGGCAGGTGGAAAACATGGTGTCTAAGCTAAAAGGTGAAATATCTTCTATTGACAGTATGAAAACCAACGTTAGCGAACCGAAAGGGCCTGTCAACGGATTTATTTATGGACAACCCATAGATCCTACAAACCTATACAGAGAAAGTATCTTAATGTATAAGGAGCAGGTAAAATTGGAAGCCGATCTTGAAAAGCTGGATAATGTTGAAATTGTAACGGGTTTTGTCCCTAGATTACGGCCTACGGGTCCTAGCTTAATTAAGTATTTGGCTATAGGAGCTATAATCTCATTTATCATAGGCACTATCATAGCCCTCAACCTGGAGTCCAAAAAGCGTAGAAAAAGCCTTTAATTATCCTAATTAACCAAAAAGGTCCCGTTGCTTCCGGAAGCAACGGGACCTTTTTGGTTATATACTTTTCTTACTCTTCCTGCCTTAACACCCAACTCAGGTTATACAAGTCGCGGCGGCGGTCCTTCAGGTTACGCACGCTGCCTGCGGTATTGAGGTCCTTGAGCAGGTTCAGGTCAAGGTCGGCGATCAGGGTCATTTCCGTGTTCGGGGTGGCTTCGGCCACTACCGCATCGTGCGGGAAAGCGAAGTCGGAAGGGGAGAAGACGGCTGATTGCGAATACTGGATGTCCATGTTCTCCACCTTCGGCAGGTTGCCCACACTGCCCGTGATAGCCACATAGCACTCATTCTCGATAGCACGGGCCTGGGCGCAGAGGCGTACCCGGAGGTAGGCGTTTTTCGTGTCCGTCCAGAAAGGTACGAACAATATCTTCATGTCCATGTCAGAGAGCATGCGGGCCAGCTCGGGGAATTCCACATCGTAGCAGATCAGGATACCAATTTTGCCGATGTCCGTGTCGAATATCTTCAGCTTGTGGCCCCCGCGCATACCCCAGTAATGCGACTCATCCGGCGTCACGTGTAGCTTGTACTGCTTGTCGTAGGTACCGTCGCGACGGCAAAGGTAACTCACATTGTAGAGCTTGTTGTCGTAGTACTCCGGCATGCTGCCTGCAATGATGTTGATGTTGTAGGAGAGGGCCAGGTGGATCATGCGCTCCCGTATCTCATCGGTATACTCCGCCATACTTCTAATCGCCTCAGAAGGAGACTCCTCGTTGGTAAGGGCCATCAGTGGGGCATTGAAGAACTCCGGGAAGACGATCATATCCGATTTGTAGGAACTCACCGTGTCGACATAGAACTCGATCTGCTGCATCATGTCGTCCAGGTCTTTTACAGAGCGCATCTGCCACTGCACAATACCGATGCGTACGATAGTCTTTTTGCCGCCGATCAGTTTCTCTTTCTCTTCATAGTATACATTGATCCACTCCAGCAGTGTGGCATAAGCACGGGATTCCGTGTCGTCGGGTAGGTAGCCCTTGAGGATCTTGCGCACGTGGAAGTCGTTGCTGAGCTGGAAAGACAGCACCGGATCCGACAATTCCTTGTTGCGGACCATCTCGATGTACTTGGCAGGGGTTAGCTTGTCTGCGTAATCTTTGTAGCCAGGTATACGTCCGCCGGCAATGATGCCGCGCAGGTTCAGGTTCTCACAGATCTCTTTGCGGGCATCGTAGAGGCGACGTCCCAGGCGCAGGTTGCGGTGTTCGGGGTGCACAAACACATCGATCCCATACAGGGTATCGCCCTCCGGATCATGCGATTTGAAGGTGCCTTTGTCAATGATCTGCTCATAGGTATGCTTATCGCCATACACGCTATAGTCCACAATCAGACTCAGCGCAACAGCGATTACAATTCCTTTGTCTTCAATACAGATCTGTCCTTCCGGGAATTTCTTAAGCAGATTGGAGAATTCTTTACGGGTCCAGGCGCCATCTATATTGGAGTACACCAGATCCATGATGTCTTTTACTTCTTTGTAATCTTTTAGCTCCAGCTGGCGCAGTAGTAACCTGTGCTCAGAATTTGCTTCTATTTTTTCACTCATATATAATTGGGTTGCTTGCTACAGGTATACGTGAGGCAAGTATAGTTTTGATATGATATTTTGCACAGGAAAGAAAAAGTCCTTCCTGTGTACAAAGGTAAACAGAAAAAGCGCAGATGCCTATCTGCGCTCTCAAACGGTGTGTCGTGTTACTTTATACCTGTACTTCCGGTATGTCGCCTTCCACGATGAGCCGGCCTTCGGTTGCTTGCTGTATCTGGGCAACACTTACACCCGGAGCCCGTTCCAGTAATCGGAATCCTTCCCCAGTTACCTCCAGCACGGCCAGATCCGTTACAATCTTTTTAACGCACTGCAAGCCCGTAATCGGAAGCGTACATTCTTTGAGCAGCTTGGAAGAGCCGTCTCGCGCGGTATGCTGCATGGCCACAATGATGTTTTTGGCGGATGCGACCAGGTCCATAGCGCCTCCCATACCTTTTACCATCTTACCGGGTATCTTCCAGTTGGCAATGTCGCCTCTTTCAGATACTTCCATCGCACCCAGTATGGTCAGGTCCACATGTTCCCCGCGTATCATGCCAAAACTTTCGGCTGAATTGAAGAGCGAGGAACCCGGTAGTGTCGTGATGGTCTGTTTGCCGGCATTGATGAGGTCGGCGTCCACCTGTTCTTCGGTAGGAAAAGGGCCCATGCCCAGCAAACCGTTCTCGGACTGTAGCACCACCTCGATCCCGTGGGGTATGTAATTGGCTACCAACGTAGGTATACCTATACCAAGGTTCACGTACATGCCGTTCTTTACCTCTTGCGATATGCGCTTTGCTATTTGATTTTTATCTAAAGCCATGTTGTTTTGATTTAAGCGGTTCTAACCGTTCGCTGTTCAATGCGCTTCTCGTACTGCTCGCCCTGGAAGATGCGCTGCACGTAGATGCCGGGCGTATGGATCATATTCGGGTCCAGTTCACCGGCTGGTACCAGCTCCTCTACCTCCGCTACCGTAATTTTGCCGGCCGCCGCCATCATGGGGTTGAAGTTACGGGCGGTGCCTTTGTAGATCAGGTTACCGGCCGTGTCGCCCTTCCAGGCTTTGACAAACGAGAAGTCCGCTCTCAGCCACTGTTCCATCAGGTACATTTTGCCATTAAATTCGCGGCTTTCCTTGCCTTCGCCTACCTCAGTGCCATAGCCGGCCGGAGTGAAGAAAGCAGGTATACCTGCACCGCCGGCCCGTATGCGCTCTGCCAGCGTACCCTGCGGAATCAGTTCCACTTCCAGTTCGCCGGACAGCAACTGGCGCTCAAACTCGGCATTTTCCCCCACATAGCTGGCGATCATCTTTCTTACCTGCCGCTGCTGCAACAGCAGGCCGATCCCGAAATCGTCTACGCCGGCGTTGTTGGAGATACAGGTCAGGTCTTTCACACCCAGGCGCAGCAACTCCTGGATCGAGTTTTCAGGTATGCCGCAGAGGCCAAAACCGCCCAGCATGAGGGTCATGCCACTGGTTATCCCTTGCAATGCCTCCTGTACGTTTGTAACAGTTTTATTGATCATAGTTATGTTGTGAGCTTATGTTCTGAATGCGCTATACGTACGTATACCCATACTTCATCCAAAACAGCGATGAAAGAGAAGATTCTATACCTAAGTAATTTAAATAGAAAAAGCCATATACTAGATACGGCTTTTCGTTTTTGGGTGAAATAAGTTTTATGTCCGGCGAAATAAATTACGGTTGCGATAATGCCCGTTCCGTCGCCTGCCGGTCCTTTGCCAGCTGTGCCTTCAGTGCCTCGAGTCCTTCGAATTTCTGCTCCTGGCGCAGCCGTTCTACAAATTCTACGGTTAAGGTATGGCCGTAGATGTCACGGTCGAAGTTCAGGATGTTCACCTCCAGCGTCAGGTGCGTACCGTCTACAGTAGGGCGGGTGCCGATGTTCATCATGCCGGGGAAGCGCTCTTTGTCCAGCCTCACCCACACGGCATATACGCCATGGGCAGGTATCAGTTTGTGCGGGGCAGGTATAGCCAGGTTGGCAGTAGGGTACCCGATGGTGCGTCCCAGCTTGTTGCCTTCCACTACCGTGGAGGTCAGGCTATAGGTATGGCCCAGGTATTTGTTGGCAGTGGGTATGTCCCCGGATTCGATGGCCTTCCTGATCTTGGTAGAACTGACGCCTACCTCGTCCACATCCTGTCTCGGAATCTCTTCCACCTCGAAGCCGTACTGTGCCGATCGTGCTTTCAGATGTTCAAAACTGCCCTCCCGGTTTTTGCCGAACCGGTGGTCATAGCCGATCACCAGCACTTTGGTATGCAACGCCTTGACGAGCACATCCGAAATGAAGCTGCGGGAGCTCAGGCGGGAAAATTCTTTGGTGAAAGGGATAATGAGCAGGTAGTCGATGCCGAAGCTGCGCAGCTGCTCCACGCGTTCTTCTATGGTAGAAAGTAGCTTCAGGTCATTATCTTCCGGGAAAAGCACGAGGCGGGGGTGAGGCCAGTAGGTGATCACCACGCTTTGCCCGTTGGCTTGCCGTGCCCGTTCCTTCATGCGCTGCAGGATCTTGCGGTGTCCTACGTGTACCCCGTCAAAGGTACCGCTGGTCACCACAGGATAACTTAGCTTCGGGAAAGCAGCAATGTCACGGATTACTTCCATTCGCTTCCAGTTGGGCTCTTCTTATTTCCTGGATATCCTCCATGCTCAGGGCATCTTCCAGTTTGTACTCCCCGATACGCGTGCGGACCAGAGAGGAGAGGTGTGCACCACAGCCCAGCTTCTGCCCCAGGTCGTGGGCCAGGCTCCGGATATAGGTTCCTTTGGTGCAGATCACTTTGAAGGAAACCACGGCTCCATCTATATGCGTGATGTCAAATGCCTTGATCGTGATGGTGCGGGATTTCAGCTCTGCCGACTTGCCTTTGCGGGCCAGGTCATACGCCCGCTTGCCGTCCACCATCACAGCCGAATAAATAGGCGGTACCTGCTCAATCGTTCCTACAAAGCTGTTCGCTGCTGCCTTGATGTCTTCCTGAGTGAGGTGGCTGATGTCGCTGGTCTCGCTAACAGGGGTTTCCAGGTCGTAGGAGGGAGTGGTCTGGCCAATGGTGATGGTTCCTGTATACTCTTTTTCCTGGGCCTGGATCTCGTCGATGCGCTTGGTGAACTTGCCGGTACACAGGATCAGCAGGCCGGAAGCAAGCGGATCGAGCGTGCCGGCATGGCCTATTTTTTTGACCCGCAGCGTATTGCGCACTTTTTTAACGACATCAAACGATGTCCAGGTAAGCGGTTTGTCGATGAGCAGTGTTTCGCCTGCCTCAAAGTTATAGGTCATTTTATACTCTTAAATCAACACCCATTGCCAGCAAAGCCAGTAATGCTATACCCAGCGCAATGCGGTAATAACCAAACATCTTGAAGCCATACTTGGCCAGGAAGTTTATGAAAAACCTGATCGCGAACATGGCAACAATAAAGGCCACCACGTTTCCTATCAGTAGTAGCTTCAGGTCATCGGAGGTGATCACATCAAAGCTGTTCTGAATCTTTACGAGATCGAACTTCACAATGTCTGAAAGCTCGAGCTTGAGCAGGTCTTTGATGAGCTTATAGCTCGAAGCGGCCAGCATGGTCGGTACGGCCAGGAAGAACGAAAATTCAGCAGCTGCTTTCCGGTTGACACCCTGCGCCAGGCCTCCTACAATAGATGCTGCCGAACGGGAAACACCCGGTATCATAGCAATACACTGGAAGAAGCCGATCACAAAGGCATTCTTATAGGTAATCCGGTTCTCCTCGGCGTGGGCAAACCATTTGTCCACAAACAGCAGGACCACGCCCCCAACTACCAGCATCAGCGCCGTAATGAACACACTCCCCAGCATGGCATCGATCACATCGTTCAGCATAAAGCCTATGATGGCCGCCGGTATAAAGGCCAGGAGCAGCTTCTGGTATAACTCAAAGCTGGTAAGAAAGCGCTTCCAGTACAGCACCACCACCGACAGGATAGCCCCGAACTGTATGTTAACGGCAAATATTTTGGTGATCGGGAGCTCGTTTATACCCATCAGGGCCGAGGCGATGATCATATGTCCTGTAGAAGATACAGGTAAAAACTCAGTCAATCCTTCAACTATGGCTAAAATAACAGCCTGCCATTCACTCATCTATCTATTATCTATTCCTGTGTTTTATCCTTTACCATGATTGCAAAAAGCTCGATTACAAAGCCGGCCATAACGACCAGTGGGCCCAGCGTGATGCCCAGAAAGCCCAGGCCATACTGCTCTTTGTCAAGCGTCATGATGATAAAACCAACAGCGAGCACGGCAATGCCCACCAGCATCAGGATGTAATTTTTTCTGCCGAAGGCAAGGTTCTTCTTATTTTCCATATTAATATAATTCATCTAAAGACATACGCAGGTACTTCCGGATGGCGCGGTAGGAGCTCATGAAGCCGATGATGCAACCAATCACAATCAGGGCAATCATCAGCATGTACATCTGCTCTTCATCTTTGAGCAGGCTCAGTTCCGTGATTTCGTGGTAAGCGTACTGCATGAGGCCAAACAACAGCGCCGAGGCGATTATGCCGCTCACGATACCCTGCCAGGCAGCGCGTTTGAGAAAAGGCCGCTGTATAAAAAAGGAGGTGGCCCCCACCAACTGCATACTCCGGATGAGGAAGCGCTGGGAGAATAACGCAAGTTTGATCGTATTGTTTATCAGGATGATCACCACCACGACCAGTATACCTGCAAAAGCAAGCAGCAAGATGCTGAGCTTCTGTATGTTGCTGTTGATGGATTCGATGAGACTTTCTACATACTGCACCTCATACACGCCGTCTATACCTTCCAGGTCATTCTTTATACCTTTCAGAAGGACTGAAGTAGAATGTTCCGAATCAATTTTGAGGGCGTAGGCATCGCGGAGCGGGTTGTCACCCAGGAAAGCCATAAAGTCCTCGCCGGTCTCATCCAGGAAAGCTTTGGCCCCTTCTTCTTTGGAAACGAAACGTACCTGGGCCGTATCTCCTTTGTAAGCGATGAATTCTTTTGAAGCCAATGTCTTCAGCAGGCGGTCCAGCTGTACCTGGGTCAGGTTGCGGTCCAGGTATACCTGCATCTCAATGCTTTCTTTCACGATCTGGGAGAGCTTACCGGCATGAATGAGGAGCATTCCAAACAACCCGATCACAAAAAGTGCCAGGGAAATAGAGAACACGACCATGGCATGCGGGTAGTTACCCAGCTTTTTCTTCTTAACTGACTTGGTATTATATTTTGCCATACGTTTAGCTTCCACGCAAAAATAGAAATATTATTTAAATATGAGGAGAATAAGCACCAGGAAAGCAAAAAGCCCGGCTGCTTCTTTGCCGGGCTTTTTGCTTTTAGAGATTCAGGCGGGGGTCTGAGTCCAGTATGATCGGTTGCTGTTGCTGCTCCCGCCTGCGCTCCCTTCGGGACTCCC
>NZ_JSYF01000226.1:0-2461 GCF_054824225.1 Pontibacter sp. HJ8 | reverse complement strand
CCTACAGCAGATTATAGAAAATGCCTGGGAAAACCGGGAATTATTGAAAGAGCAGGCTACTGCGGATGCAGTTCGTGCTGTGATAGAAGAACTCGACAAAGGTCGCCTGCGTGTGGCAGAGCCCAATGGGGATGACTGGAAAGTAAATGAGTGGGTGAAGAAGGCAGTGCTGATGTACTTCCCGATCCAGGCCATGAAGACCATTGAAGTAGGCCCCTTTGAGTTTCATGATAAAATTGCCCTGAAGTCAAACTATGCAGAACTGGGCGTGCGCGTAGTACCGCATGCGGTGGCACGGTATGGGGCTTTCCTGGCAAAGGGAGTGATCATGATGCCTTCTTATGTAAACATCGGCGCCTATGTGGGCGAAGGAACCATGGTCGATACCTGGGCAACGGTAGGAAGTTGCGCGCAGGTGGGCAAACACGTGCACCTGAGTGGTGGCGTTGGCCTGGGTGGCGTGCTGGAGCCCGTGCAGGCTGCTCCGGTGATCATTGAGGACGGAGCCTTTATCGGTTCCAGAAGTATCCTGGTGGAAGGTTGCCGCATTGGCAAAGAGGCTGTGATTGGCGCGGGTGTGACCATCACAGGCAGTTCCAAGATCATTGACGTGACAGGAGCCGAGCCGATCGAGTACAAGGGATATGTGCCGCCGCGCGCCGTAGTTATACCGGGTTCCTATACCAAGAAATTCCCGGCCGGCGACTTCCAGGTGCCCTGCGCCCTGATCATAGGGCAGCGTAAGGCAAGCACCGATTTGAAAACTTCCCTCAACGACGCGCTTCGTGAGAACGCAGTTGCTGTTTAGTTTTTGATTGTTGAATGGCTGGATGGTTGTCCTCTTATGGAGTTGGAAGTTTACCATCCTTCAACAACCGGTATAAGAAAAGGAAAGGCTCTGCTGAAGAAGCAGAGCCTTTCCTTTTAGGGTTTGCTATACCTGTGCCTATTGCCTGGAGTGGAGAGCAACGCGGTTTCCTTCGGTATCCAGAATGAGGGCCATGTAGCCGATTTCCTCCGTGATCAGGGTTTTCGGCTGCAGCACTTTGCCTCCCGCCGTCTCTACTTTTGCCAGCTCCTGGCTAAGGTCACCTGAAGGAGAGGAGAAGTAGACGATGGTGCCATCGGCCGATGGCTTGTAAAGCGTCTCATGCTTCACCAGCGACCCGGAGGCGCCCATGCCGGTATCGCTCCACGGGAACCAGGCCATTTCCTCCTCGCCGAATTGCTGGCTTTCCATTTCATAACCAAACACGGCGTTGTAGAACCGTATGGCGCGTGGCATTTCGTTGACCGGTATCTCAAACCAGCCCACCACATTGTTTTTCTCTTGTTGCATCGTTATCGTCTTGACTTATCTTTTCCTGAAACGATCTGCTACTACCAACTCCTTGTTCCCAGGAGTCCAGGTATAGAAGCCCTGGCCTGATTTCACTCCTTTGTGACCTGCCTGTACCATGTTTACCAGCAGCGGGCAGGGGGCATACTTCGGATTGCCAAAGCCGTCATGTAGCACCTGCAGGATAGAGAGGCAGACATCCAGCCCAATGAAGTCAGCCAGTTGCAGCGGTCCCATCGGGTGTGCCATACCTAGCTTCATGATCGTGTCGATCTCCTCCACGCCGGCTACACCTTCATAGAGCGAGTAAATGGCTTCATTGATCATCGGCATCAGGATGCGGTTGGCGACAAAACCCGGGTAATCGTTGCATTCCGTCGGTACTTTGCCCAGTTGCAGCGCTATGTCCATCACCTGCCTGGTAACTTCATCAGAAGTAGAATAACCCCGAATGATCTCTACCAACTTCATCACCGGCACCGGGTTCATAAAGTGCATGCCGATGACCTTGTCAGGACGGTTGGTGACAGACGCAATTTTTGTGATAGAGATAGAGGACGTGTTGCTGGCCAGAATGGCGTCAGGTTTGGCAAACGCATCCAGGTCCCTGAATATCTTTAGTTTCAGCTCCACATTTTCGGTGGCTGCCTCTACGATAAGATCCGCATCGTGCACACCTTCCTGCGTGCTGGTATAGGTCGTGATGTGGCGGAGTGTTTTCTCTTTCTGCTCTTCGGTCAGGTTACCTTTTGCGATGATACGGTCCAGGTTTTTGGAGATAGTAGCAAGTGCTTTCTTCAGTGCCTCTTCCGAAATATCGATCAGGGAAACGGGAAATCCATTTTGTGCAAAAACGTGGGCAATGCCGTTGCCCATGGTGCCGGAACCAATAACTGCTATTTTTTTCATAGGATATATGCGTATGGTTTAAAATCTCTTACAAAACTAAGAGAATTAGCCTTAATCCGGGTTTAAAATATGTTTTATCTTGGTATAATTAAATTTATTTATTTCTCCTCAGCCAGCCGTTTTTAAATGTGATGCCTTAATGAATGAGATCTGTGTCCAAAATAGAAACCAGCTATACCTGATATAAAGGTTCATAGAAGTCTGATAGATAAC
>NZ_JSYF01000225.1:0-21942 GCF_054824225.1 Pontibacter sp. HJ8 | reverse complement strand
TCGTGTTGCCATACTTGGTATGCGGCATGTAGTCGCCATAGGCCTGCATCTCTTTCCAAAGGGTGTCGGCTACAGTGACTGCATAAATCCGGACAATAGGGCCTGTGTTGTTCTCATTCCGGTAAAAAGCCACTTCTTTGAAATCTCCTTTCAGATCATCTACACTTGGCAGCGAGAAGGAATCGTAGATGAACCAGATGACAAGGGCCGCGGAAATGGCCAGTAAGGTATATTTTGTGGATTTGGAAGACATGATGGAATAGGTTATTTACGCCGCAAAGGTACGGCTAAATGGCTGGCTTCACAAAAGTGCAGGGTGTTGTAAGTCCTCTGTAAGAAGGAGTGTGTCTGGCAATTCCACCAAACGGAGTACTCTTTGGGGGATTTTGGGGGCAGAAAAACAATAAGTGTATTCTTTCGTGTAAAGTTGCATGAGCACCAAATATAAAGCACATACGCCTGATGGAATATACTTCATAACTCTTACGGTTGTAGAGTGGGCCGATGTGTTTACCCGTCGCGAATACTGCGAATTAATTTGCGATAGTATAATGCACTGCCAGCAAAAGAAAGAGTTAACGCTGTATGCCTGGTGCATCATGACTAACCATGTACATATTATCTGTGCTGCGCCGGAGCTTTCAAATGTAATGCGCGACCTGAAGAAATATACTTCCAGATTTTTGCTGGAATCCATCAAAGCAAATCAGAAAGAGAGCAGAAGAAACTGGCTGTTGTGGCTGTTCAGGAGCGCCGGGGAGAGAAGCGCTAGTCATCTTGAATACCAGTTCTGGCAGTTGGGCGGACATTATGTGGAGTTGAGTACAAATGAAATGAAGGACCAGCGACTGGAATACCTGCATCAGAACCCGGTGAAAGCCGGCTTTGTGGAAGAGCCGGAGCAGTGGTACTACAGTAGCGCCCGGGATTATGCAGGAGGGAAGGGCAGGCTGGATGTTGTATTCCTCGAATGAATCAATAAACTGAGTTACTGGCGCCGGAATCTATCCGGTGCCGAAGATGGGTGTGAGTCTCCATACTCACTTTTGTGTGTAGTTGTGTAGTAAAGCGAGTCAGGAGACTCGCGTACACTGTAAGTCACCGGATAGATTCCCGCGCCAGACAATAGAAATAAAGAAAGCTGCAGCCGAACGAATTCAACTGCAGCTTTTAACTCTTAATTCTTAATTGGCATCTACTCCACCACCCGCTTGATCAGCTTCTCCAGGATATTCTGGGCGGCTACGGAGATGATCGTGCCCGGACCAAACACGCCTTCAGCGCCGGCCTTGAACAGGAAGTCATAGTCCTGAGCCGGGATCACACCACCTACGATCACCATGATGTCACCGCGATCCAGTTTGCGGAGCTCTTCGATGAGTTGCGGTACCAGCGTTTTGTGGCCGGCTGCCAGGGAGGAAACCCCTACGACGTGCACGTCGTTTTCGGCGGCCTGCATGGCTACTTCAGCCGGGGTCTGGAACAGTGGACCGATGTCCACATCGAAGCCGAGGTCGGCAAAGGAAGTCGCGATGACTTTGGAGCCGCGGTCGTGCCCGTCCTGGCCCATTTTAGCGACCATGATGCGAGGTCTGCGGCCTTCCAGCTCTTCAAACTGGTCTGCCAACACCTTCGCCCGCTCAAAGTTCTCGTCGTCGGAGAGCTCGGCGGAATATATGCCTGATATGGATCGGATCACTGCTTTATGTCTACCGTATATTTTTTCGAGTGCGTCAGATATTTCACCCAATGTGGCACGTTGGCGGGCAGCATTTACTGCCAGCTCCAGCAGGTTGCCCTCGTTGGACTCCGCCGCCCAGGTTAGTGCCTGCAGCGCTTCCTGTACTGCTTCGTTGTCACGAATTTCCTTTACCTGCGCCAGCCGGAGGAGTTGCGATTCGCGCACGGCTGTGTTATCGATGTCCAGAATGTCGATCTCCTGAATCTGCTCCGGACGGTATTTATTTACGCCTACGATCACATCCTTGCCGGAATCGATACGCGCCTGTTTGCGGGCTGCGGCTTCTTCGATGCGCATTTTCGGCAGACCTGTCTCAATGGCTCTGGCCATACCGCCCAGTTCCTCTACCTCCTCTATCAGGGTCCAGGCTTTGTGCGCCAGCTCGTGCGTCAGGGCTTCTACATAGTAAGAACCTCCCCACGGGTCCACCACATTTGTAATGCAAGTTTCCTGCTGCAGGTAGATCTGCGTGTTGCGGGCAATACGCGCCGAGAAGTCCGTTGGCAGGGCAATGGCTTCATCCAGTGCATTGGTATGCAGACTCTGCGTACCACCCAGGGCAGCGGCCAGGGCTTCCACGCAGGTACGGGTTACGTTGTTAAAGGGGTCCTGCTCCGTGAGACTCCAACCGGAGGTCTGGCAGTGGGTGCGCAGCGCCAGCGATTTCGGGTTTTTGGGGTTAAACTGCTGGATCAGCTTGGCCCATAGCATACGGGCCGCACGCATTTTGGCGATCTCCATAAAATGGTTCATGCCGATGGCCCAGAAAAAGGAGAGGCGCGGCGCAAACACATCGATGTCCATACCTGCCTTGAGACCGGTGCGCACATATTCCAGCCCGTCCGCCAGGGTATAGGCGAGCTCAATATCAGCCGTGGCGCCTGCCTCCTGCATGTGGTAACCCGAGATGGAGATGGAGTTGAAGCGCGGCATATTTTGAGAGGTATACTCAAAGATGTCGGCGATAATCTTCATGCTGGGCTCTGGCGGGTAGATGTAGGTGTTTCGCACCATAAACTCCTTCAGGATATCATTTTGAATGGTCCCGCTCAACTGTTCGGGCGTCACGCCCTGCTCTTCGGCGGCCACAATATAAAAGGCCATGATCGGCAGCACCGCCCCGTTCATGGTCATGGAGACCGACATCTGGTCCAGCGGGATCTGGTCGAAAAGGATCTTCATGTCCTCTACCGAATCGATGGCCACACCGGCTTTGCCTACGTCGCCTTCCACGCGCGGATGGTCGGAGTCGTAGCCGCGGTGCGTAGCCAGGTCAAAGGCTACCGAAAGGCCCTTTTGACCACCCGCCAGGTTGCGGCGGTAGAAGGCATTGGATTCCTCTGCCGTAGAAAAACCGGCATACTGCCGGATCGTCCACGGCTTTTGCACATACATGGTGCTGTAAGGTCCGCGCAGGTAAGGTGGCAGGCCGGCAGCAAAGTCCAGGTGCTCAAAGTTTTTGACATCCTCTGAGGTATAGAAGCTTTTGAGCGGGATCTGTTCAGCTGTTTTCCATTCCACAGGCTGCAGTGGGTCTGTAGGACCATGCTCCGCCGAGGCAACCTTGTTTATATCTATTTTAGAAAAGTCAGGCTTCATGGTTTAGTTTTAAATGAGTGGATGAGTGATCGAGTGAATAAAATTTTTCCTTCAGGCTTCTCATCCGTTCTGTATCTTTTTATAGTCTACGGGCATCTCCGGTTAAGAAACCAGATCAAACCGCTGCTCTGTTAACGGTTTGCCAAATGCCGTGGAAGGTTTTTCCTCCGTCAACTCAAAGCCATAGCGCTTGTACAAAGCGATGGCAGCTTCCTGCTCATGGGTGGTCCAGAGGAAGGTGGAGGTATAGCCCTTTTCCTTGTAGAAATCCATGAACAGGTCCATGAACTTTTTGCCCAACCCGATGCCCCTGAATTCCGGCTCAATCAGGAAGAACCTTAACTGGGCCACATTTCCGGGGCGGTGCATGAGGAGGAGCGATCCAGCTAGCCTGCCTTCATGCTCAGCCAGCCAGGACCGGTCTTTGTTCGGGTCGTACTGGCTGAAGAATTCGTGTAGCCCCTGGGCAACGTAACTTTCAAATTCAATTCCATACTGGCACTCGTTACTGTAAAGAGCACCGTGGCGGTACGTAATATAGCCAAG
Source organism: Pontibacter sp. HJ8 (assembly GCF_054824225.1). Classification (NCBI taxonomy): domain Bacteria; kingdom Pseudomonadati; phylum Bacteroidota; class Cytophagia; order Cytophagales; family Hymenobacteraceae; genus Pontibacter; species Pontibacter sp. HJ8. The sequence continues at coordinate 18,056 of NZ_JSYF01000225.1, read as the reverse complement.
ATCTCCGGGCTTTAATTCAGTTCTGATGGTAAGGTCACTCAGTTGCATAATTTAATTTTGAATGATTGATTGAGTGAATGTGTGAATAGCTTTTCTATCAATGCATCCGCTCATCAAAATTCAGTAAACTTTTTTGATGTTTTAGAATGAGCTGGTGAGTAAAAGTATCTGAGAAAATTCACTCAATCACTCATTCAAAATTCAGTCATTAACTCGCGTGCTCGGTGGTGATGACCCAACGGCCATCCAGCTTTTTCCAGAGCTGCGACGATACACCGCCCATCAGCTTTTTGCCCTGCAGATCGATTTTCCAGTGGTACACATAGTACACTGCCTCCGCAGAAACCTGTTCGATGTGCAACGGTTCGTAGGTATAGACGCCCATTTTGCTACGATTGGTAAAGTCTTTTTGAAATCCATCCAGCACTTCCTGGTAGCCTGTTTCGGTGCCGTTGCGGCTGATCCAGAGCATGTCCGGTGAATTCCAGTAGTAGGTCATCGCCTTTTCCAACTCACCCCGGTTCCAGGCGTCTACCTGTCCGTCGAGTGCTTCTTTTACTTCTGTGATTGCGTCTGTCATGGCGATACGTTCGGTTTTTAAGTTTTTTTCATAACAGACGCGTCAGCATACCTATCGGAAGGAGCACAGCGGCGGTAGACTTACTTCCCGTTGGTGCCGCCATTGTTGCCTTCTTCCCGTGACAGCCTTTTGTGTACCAGTTCTAGGATCGTAGACATGTCGCAGTCCTCGAAGATAAATTCGTCGTAGCCATGAGTAATCATATCTTCTTTCATGTGCTCCGGATCACCGGCCATGATGATGGTTGGCTTGGCTTTATGCGCCCGCAGTTTCGGGCCAAACTCGCGGGCATAGGCGGCTTCTGATGCGGACACTACGACCACTTCTGCCGCTGCATGCAACAGCCTGTCGGCTGCTTCCTCTGCGCTGCCATACTGCTGAAGCTCCGTTTCGAAACCGGCGCAACTGAAGAACTCCTGGGCAAAAGTGGCATTGACATGGCGCTTCTCCGCCTGCCCGATCACGGCCACTACCGCCTTCGGACGGCGCTTTCGCTTGCGCAGGTGCAGCTCGGTGGCCATACGCATGACCTCTGTAGGATAGGCTCCCCGGGTCGTATCAAAATCAGCGCGTTGTATTAGCTCTTCCGGGTCGAAGTCGATGGTCTCCTTTGGATTGGGGTACTTGTTGGTGCCTACCAATATCTCCCGTCCGGTGGCTATGTTTTTGAATTTCTTTCGGCTTACCTCCGTGATCGTGCCCAGTATAAAGCCACTTTCGTAAGCCGCTTCAAAGCCTCCCTGCGCTTCCACTTCCTTAAATAACTCCCAGGCTTTGGTGGCCAGTTCGTTGGTGATTGCCTCCAGGTAATAAGAGCCTGCTGCAGGATCAACGGCCTTGTTCAGGTAAGCTTCTTCTTTGAGGATGATGGAAACGTTGCGGGCGATACGCTCCGAGAACTCATCCGGCTGGCGGAAGGTATTGTCAAACGGCACTACCGTAAGCGAATCGCAACCGGATAAAACAGCTGACATGGCTTCGGTGGTCACGCGCAGCATATTCATGTAAGGGTCCAGGGTCGTCTGGTACCAGCTCGACGTAACGCTATGGATGCGTAAAGTGGCCGCCAGTGCCGGTTCCGCCTGGTAGGCTTCTACTACCGCCGCCCAAAGCAGGCGCAGGGCACGCAGCTTGGTTATCTCGAAGAAATAGCTGGTGCCGGCGCCCATGCAGAACTGCATGTTGCGCAGTACCGACTCCAGCGGTTCGCCGGCAGTGGTCAGGCGATCTGCGTAGGCAACGGCTGCACTGAGGGTATAGGCTACTTCCTGCGTAAGGGAGGCGCCAATGCTGCTGAAATTGGTGCCACAAACCGTGATGCCATAAAAGTCGCTGCTGTCTTTGGTCAGGTCCAGCACCCGGATAATGGCCTCGTTCTCCTGCTTCGACAGTTCTCCCTTGGCTGTCATCGGGTCGTACTGCACAAAGCCTTTGAGGTTGCGGTGGGAGGTATGTTGACCGGAAAGCTGGCGGTAGAGCCGCTCCAGGAATTTTTCGGGCGATACGCTTACTGTATAATTTACGGTGTGCTGGCTCAGATTCAGGGTGTTGATGAGGTACTCCACATCGAACTGCTCCTGCTCTTCTATAAGAAAATGGATGCCATCAGCTCCTCTTCCCAGTGCATCGGCGGCCTTGTCCACAGCGGCAACGCCATCGCCGGTTGCTTTTATCTGCTGTATGTTCAGCCAGTTGTTATCCCCGACGGTGTTGCCGCGCAGAAACGGGAAATCGCCGGGCTTTTGCTTTGTAAAGGGCAGGTGCGCTATGTCTTCTTTGGTATAGTAAGGCTTGATGAGTATACCTTCATAGGTTTGCCGGGACAGGCTCTCGAGCGGGGTGTCGCGCAGGTCTTTCTGTGCGCGGGCTGCCCAGTCGGCTGCCGTGGCAGGTGAGAATTCTGAGAATAGCTTCTGCTCGTCAGTCATCGTATTTGGGTGTTATTTCCTGTAAATATATACTTTCCGTCGCACCTAATAAAAAGTAGCTGACGGTATATCTGTTGTAGTGCTCTGCCTTACTCTACGCGAACCATCACCCGCTGGTATACCCAGAAGCCCAAAAGCAGCCAAAGTAGAACAATACAGGCGGCCATCCAATAATTCGGCTTTCGCTCCTGCAGCTGATGTTTGGCCTTCTCCCGGTATTCCTGCAAAACCTCCGGGGGCATCAGTTTCAGGGATAACCAGATGCCCAGCGGGAGCAACAGCAGGTCATCCAGGTAGCCCAGCACAGGTATAAAATCAGGTATGAGGTCGATGGGGCTGAAGGCGTAAGCGACAGTGAGGATGAGTACTACTTTGGCGTAAAACGGCACGCGCGGGTCACGGTAAGCAAGGTATAAGGTATAGATATCCTCTTTGAGTTTCCGGACGAATGATTTCCACTGTTGCAGCATGGCATGTTTTACGTCGATTCAAAAAAAACTGTAGCTTTATAGGTAGCGAATCTAACCAAACCTAAACATGAACACGAATCACATGCTGCTCCGCAAAGCCTTGCCGTTGTGCCTGTCCATCGGGCTGCTGGCCATTGTACCTGCTGTTGCACAGGATGCTAAATTAATTGCCAGAGCCAACACGATGGCTGATAAACTGGAGCCCAAAGTGATTGAGTGGCGGCGCGACTTCCACCAGCACCCGGAACTGGGCAACCGGGAAACCGAGACGGCTGCCAAAATAGCCGCTCACCTGAAGTCGCTGGGCATGGAAGTGCAGACCGGAGTAGCGCATACGGGAGTAGTGGGCATCCTGAAAGGCGGCAAGCCCGGCCCGGTAGTGGCGTTGCGCGCCGATATAGACGGACTGCCGGTAACAGAACGGGTGGACCTGCCCTTTGCATCGAAACAGAAGAGCACCTACAACGGGCAGGAAGTAGGCGTGATGCATGCCTGCGGACATGATACGCACATCGCCATGCTGATGGGAGCGGCTGAGATCCTGTCAGGTATGAAAAGCGACCTGAAAGGTACGGTGAAGTTTATCTTCCAGCCCGCCGAAGAAGGTTCTCCGATAGGCGAGGAGGGGGGCGCGGCCCTCATGATCAAAGAAGGTGTGCTGGACAAGGGGCCGAAACCCGAGGTGATTTTTGGCCTGCACATCAACTCACAGACAGAAGTAGGTACCATCAAGTATACTCCCGGCGGTACGATGGCCAGTGCCGACATTTTCCGGATAAAAGTAAAAGGCAAACAAGTGCATGGGGCATATCCCTGGTCGGGCGTAGACCCAATTGTGGTATCGGCGCAGATCATCAACGGCCTTCAGACCATCATCAGCCGCCAGACGGAACTACCGCAAGGTGCCGCAGTCATCACAGTAGGAAGCATACACGGCGGCGTGCGCAACAACATCATACCCGAGGAGGTGTTGCTGGAAGGGACCATCCGGGCTTTGGACGTGGACATGCAAAAGAAACTGCATGAGAAACTGAGCCTGACCGCGACTAAAATTGCGGAGAGCAGCGGAGCCGTGGCGGAGGTATCCATACACCCGCAGACGCCTGTAACCTATAACGACCCGGGGCTGACGGAAAGGATGCTGCCTACACTGCATGCAGTGGCCGGGCAGGACAAAGTAGTGCTGGCCAAAGCCGTAACCGGTGCCGAGGACTTTGCTTTTTACCAGGAAAAGATACCCGGGCTGTTCCTCTTTGTAGGCGGCATGCCAAAGGGCAAAAAGCCGGAAGAAGCCGCCCCACACCATACCCCTGATTTTTTTGTAGATGAAAGTGGCATGAAAACAGGTATAAAAGCACTGACCGCCCTGACGCTGAATTATATGGCAGGCAAGGGGAAGAAGTAAGGTTCAGGTATAGCAAAAGCGCCGTTGGCAAGCCTTTAGGTTGCCAGCGGCGCTTTTTATTTGAGAGGAGATTTTACAGCTTATTGCAGCACCAGTTTTCCGCTGCTGACAGGTTTGTTGCGACTGGTTAAGGTATACAGGTATAGCCCACTGGAAAGTGCGGCTGGCCGCGGGAGAGCGTTCGGCCCCGGACGCAAGGTATAGCTGGTCACCACTCTGCCCGTTACATCCCGCAGTTGCAGGTATAGCGCGGGCAGTTCGGGTGCTTCCAGCACAAACCGGTCGCTGGCAGGGTTGGGGTATAGCCTGATTTTGCCAGCGATGAAGTCATCAGAGGAAAGCGGCCGGCGCTGTTCGCCTACATGCAGATAGGCAAAGGCCCAGTCATCCTCAATCTTAAGATAGTGCTGGTTAAGTGATTTATCTTCCAAATGCCTGCCCCGGATGCCAATCAGATAGGGTTCCATCCGTTCCAGTTCAGGGGTAGGCGTGAAGGTATAGGTGATGGCAAACCCATCCAATGTGTCCCGGAAGGCAAGCGAAGCCTCGAGGAGGTTTAAGGTATCCAGTTCACCAAAAGCTCTGGCGCTGAGCGGCAGGTCACTGCCCGGACTTTCGCGCAAATAGAACTCCAGCTTTACAGGTTGGCCCGGCCAGGTCTGTATAGAACCATCGTCGTTCACGGTCAGGCGGTCCTTGTTCAGCAAGCTTAGCACAGGTTGGTCGATTCGCTCATCCACCTGAAAGGATATGTCCACCACCATAGAGCCAATTTCCCTTCCATTTCGCATTTCTATCACACGCAACGCAATGATGTACTCTCCTTTCATACCCGGATTCTCCCAACGCAATTCTCCGAATTCAGTCACTGTTAACCCCTGTGGGGTCCAGAAGCCCGGAACATTTACCGAGAATCCAGAGGGAGACCTGTACTTAGGAGGCACCAGTTCATATACCAGGTAGTCGCCATCTGCATCATAGGCTAGTAGGTTGTGTGTCCAGGGCTCACTGGTATAGGCCACGGTAAGAGGTACCCCGGCCAGTTTCGCTCCATCGAGGTTTTGCGTCAGGGTTCCGGCTCTTACCTGCGTGTATACCTGGAACGACAATTGGTCAGAAGGTGCCGCAACATTGATAATCCCGCCGTTACGGTTCTCCCCGGTCCAGGTAACAATGTAGTTGCCGAGTGCTGCATAGGTATAGCTCCAGGTAAAGGTTTCTTGATCGTAGCGACTGCTGTAGGGGAAAACCTTGTCACGATCGACCCTCACAGTACTGCCATCACCCATATCCACCATCACAAACGGGTCATCGGCTGGGGAAGACCTCGTGGTATAGAGGGTAAAAACAAAGTCAAACTTGCGCGGATTCTGCGGATCTGCTGTATAGCTGATATAGCCGCTGTAGATGTGCGTAGCCTGCCCAAGCAGGGGCACGAGGAGCAGTGCCAGCATGACGGGTATTAATTTGGTTTTCATAGGCGAGTAAGGTTTGAGATGTATACTAGGTATTTAAATATACTTAAAACGAATAGTAATTGTCAAAGAATACATTAAAAGTCGGAAATATTATTAATTTAAAATTTCATGGTTAGTTTTAGGCATAGAACCTATGCGGCTTGGTTGGTGTTGGTGAGGCTGGTAACTTTGTGGTCGATTCTGACACGCGAATGAAAAATAACTATTCAAAGGCCTTTGGTGCCCTTGCACTGGCCTTGAGCCTCGTCTCCTGCCAGCGCCCCTGGCAGGCATCGCCCAGCCTGGAACAAACCGATATGGCGGTAGACCAGGCCATTGCAGCCGATTCCGCTACTGAAGCGCTGATTGCACCCTACCGGGAGGAGGTATCGGTTAAGATGTCGGAAGTAGTGGGTACGGCACCTGTAGCTTTGGGCAAGGGAGATTACGAATCGCCGCTCGGCAACTTTGTGGTGGACCTGCAACTGGCCCAGAGTGAGCCGCTGTACGGAAAGCCCATCGATCTGTCACTCACTACGAACGGCGGCCTGCGGCAGCCGCTGCCGGAAGGTGAGATTACCACTGGTCACGTGTTCGAACTGATGCCCTTTGAGAACGAGCTGGTGGTGCTGACATTGAAAGGCGAGGCGGTGCAGCAGTTATTTAACTTTGCAGCCCAGAAAAAAATTGCTCCTATTGGCAATGCCACCTATACCGTATCCGGAGGAAAAGCCACCGGCATTCAAATCGGCGGAAAACCTTTCAACCCGGGCCAGACCTATACCTTGGTTACTTCCGATTACCTGGCCGGGGGCGGGGATAACCTGACCATGCTCCGGAATCCGGTAAAGTCTGAGAAAGTAGGCTTGCTGCTGCGAGAGGCCATTCTGCAGCACATCCGCCAGTTGACAGCCGGCGGAAAACCGGTAACTGCACCGGCCGGCAAACGCGTGACCGTACTCCCCTAAGCTATACCTGACCCATGAAGAGAAGAGACTTTATAAAGCAAACGGCAGCAGGGGCGGCAGGTATCGGGTTGCTCGGGCTGCCCTTCGCAGCAGAAGCGGCCAGCCAGACAATCAAACTGACCATCCTGCACACCAACGACCAGCACTCCCGCATCGATCCCATACCGAACGATGGCCGCAAGTATGGCGGTATGGGAGGTATGGCCCGCAGAGCGACGCTGATTGACCGCATCCGGAAGCAGGAACCCAACGTGCTCCTGTTCGACTCTGGAGATATCTGGCAGGGGACGCCTTACTTCAACTTCTTCAACGGAGAACTGGAGTACAAGCTCATGACCCGGATGAAGTACGATGCCGCTACGTTGGGTAACCACGACTTCGACATCGGACTGGAAGGACTGCACAAACAACTGCCGGTAGCTGGTTTTCCTTTCCTGACGGCCAACTATGACTTCTCCGAAACCATTCTCAAAGACCGCTTTCAGCCTTACAAGGTGTTCGAAAAACAAGGTATACGGATCGGCGTTTTCGGATTGGGTATAGAACTGGAGGGGCTGGTCGGTAAAAACATGTACGGCCAAACCGTATACCTGGACCCGGTGCAGAAAGCACTGGAGATGGTGCAGGAGCTGCGCGAAAATCAGAAATGCCACCTGGTAATCTGCCTCTCGCACCTGGGCTACAGCTACGACACCGAAAAAATTGATGACCGCAAACTGGCCCGGCAGGTAAGCGGAATCGACCTGATACTGGGTGGCCATACCCATACCTTCCTTGAAGAGCCGGAGGTGCTGCGGCACGAAAACGGCCATGAAACCATGATCAACCAGGTAGGCTGGTCTGGTATTTTTTTAGGAAGGATCGACTTTGCATTCAACAGAAAATCAAAGCGAAGGACCAATGTTGCCACTGCCGTATTGCCTGTGGATAACCCTGTATTATCTTCGTGAATAAATAATTTTTTGTTTAGAATAATTTAGTCAAATTTGTAACCCCCCTGCCGTTAAGGAGAGGTTTTTTTCACCAGACGAATCAAGTGTGTTTTGGAAAATTGGATGATCAAAGACTGCTCAACAGTATGGAGTAACTGCCTGCAGGTAATAAAGGATAGCATTGGAGACCAGAGTTTTAAAACCTGGTTCGAACCGATCAAGCCGCTTTCTCTGCGAGACAATGTACTTACCATACAAGTGCCCAGCCAATTCTTTTATGAGTGGCTGGAGGAGCACTATGTGGGGCTTCTGAAGAAAGTGATCTACCAGGAACTGGGAAGTGAAGGGCGCCTGGAATATTCTATTATTGTGGATCGGGGCAATGAGACCAACAAACCCCAGACGGTCAACATCCCGACCAAAAAAATACCGCAGGCTGTTGTGAACTCCTACCGGCCGGAGCAGAATTTTATCAAAAGCCCGTTCGAGTCCAAAACGATCGACCGGAACTTCCTGAATTCGCAACTGAACGGCTCCTATACCTTCGAAAACTATATCGAAGGAGACTGTAACCGCCTGGCACGTTCAGCAGGCTATGCCGTAGCCAACAAGCCCGGCACGACTTCCTTCAACCCCCTGATGGTTTACGGTGGCGTAGGGCTGGGTAAAACGCACCTGGTGCAGGCCATTGGCAACCACATCAAAAACAGCAACCCCGATAAGTTTGTACTCTACGTTTCGTCCGAGAAATTTGTAAACCAGTTCATCGAATCGGTCAAGACAAACAACGTGCAGGATTTTGCCAACTTTTACCTGTTGGTAGATATCCTCATCATCGACGACGTGCAGTTTTTGAGCGGGAAGGATAAAACGCAGGAGATGTTTTTCCACATCTTCAACCACCTGCACCAGTCCGGCAAACAGATCGTGATGACCTCGGACTGTCCGCCGCGCGACCTCAAAGGACTGGAAGAGCGCCTGCTGTCCCGCTTTAAGTGGGGCCTGACAGCCGACCTGCAAAGCCCGGATTTTGAAACACGGATGGCCATCATCCACAAGAAGATGCAGAGCGATGGCATCGACATACCCGAAAACGTGGTAGAGTACCTGGCTTACAGCGTGGATACCAACGTGCGTGAGCTGGAAGGCGTGCTGATCTCACTGATCGCGCAGTCCTCCCTCAACCGGAAAGAAATTGACCTGGAGCTTGCCAAGCAGGCCCTGAAGCATATCATCGAGGATGTGGAAACAGAGGTAAACCTCGACTTCATCCAGAAAACAGTGGCCGAGTATTTCCAGGTGAGCCTGGACTCCCTCAAGGCCAAGACCCGCAAAAAAGAGATCGTGACGGCGCGCCAGGTAGCGATGTATTTTGCCAAGGAGTTCACCAGCCATTCGCTCAAGTCCATTGGTTACCACTTCGGCGGCCGCGACCACAGTACCGTCATTCACTCGGTGCAGACCGTATCTGACCTGATCGATACCGACAAGAAATTCAAAGTAAGCATACAGGAGCTTCAGAAGAAGTTCAAGTCCAAAGCAGGCTAACTTGCTGCCAGGCTATAAAAAGAGAAGGGCCATACGCTAACGTATGGCCCTTCTCTTTTTGGGGTATAGGTCCGTTTTAGCTGGCGCTGCCCGTTTCCGTAACTTCGAAATTATACTCGGCGCCTAACTCCTTTATCTTTCCCTTGATCCTGTCGATATCCTTCTTTTTGCGCACCTGCTTCAGGTCCAGGTATACCTTGTTGCCGTCGCGTTCCGTCACCCGGAGGGCCATGGGCGACATGTGGACGGAGGCAATATCAGGTATGGACGTGATGCGCTTGGTACGGAACACGCCCTGTTTCTGCACAATGTACTCGGGCGTGACTTCAATGTAAGACTGTATGCCAAAAATAGACGTGTTCTGCAGTACCACATAGCCCAGGAAGAAAACAGCCAGGCCAAAAAAGATATAATACAGGTAATTCTGATCGTCAGCAGAGTTTTCGCTCATCAGGAGCATGGTAGCCCAGGCCAGCCAGAAAAGTGTCAGGACAAGCTGTACTGTAAAGGAAAGCTTAGCATTGCGTGAAGGACTTAATTGAACCAGAAGAGACGACCTTGCATTACCAGTTGCTGCCATAAAGGAGATTTAGAGTGTAACATAAAGGCACTTAGATATGCCTTTGCTGCAATATAGCGATTTTATTTTTTTAGTGTAGCAGTAAGTAGCATCTCCGGTACGGCAGCCAGCACCTTTGAAATCGGACAATTGGCCTTGGCTTCCTGTGCCAGCCTCTGAAACTCCTCATCCTCAATGCCTGACACGCTGGCTTCGGTGTTCAGTTCAATTTTCATGACATGGGGGCCTCCGTCCTTTTCGCCAAGATGTACGGTCGCCACAGTCGAGATACTATCCGGCTTGTAATCGGCCTTTTCCAGCAGGGCGCTCAGAAACATAGAGAAGCAACCGGCATGCGCTGCGCCGATCAACTCTTCCGGGTTCGTGCCGGATTTGTCTTCCCCAAAGCGGGTGGCAAAGGAGTAGTTGGCTTTTACGCCGCCGTTACCGGTCTCGACCTGTCCGTTTCCGTCTTTCAGGCCTTTGTTCCATTGGGCTTTTGCTGTGCTCTTTTTCATCGTTGTGATTGGTTAAGGTACTTGTTTTAAGATGGATGTAGTACCTATAAACTGTCAGAGCGGATTTTTTGTTAGCAGAAACACCTACAAAGCGCCCAAAACATGGTGAACGGGTATGGCATTGCTCGTTTATCTGGCTATATTTACCCTCCTAAAACGCAGATTTTTATGGGTGTGAAAGCATGGTTAAGTAAGCCACTTGCCGCTTACGTGCATAAACAACACCAGTCCTGGATACAAGACCCGGTAGAAGCACAGAAGGCTGTTTTTGAAAAAATTATACAAAAGGCCCAGCAGACCGTATTCGGGCGCGACCACGATTTTTCCGGCATCAAGACGCACGCTGATTTTGTGCAGGCGGTGCCGGTGCGCGATTATGAAGGACTCAAGCAGTACTTTAACCGTGTGAAGGAAGGGGAGCGGAATATTCTCTGGCCCGGAAAGCCGCTATACCTGGCCAAAACGTCCGGTACTACCTCCGGCACCAAGTACATCCCGATTACCAACGACTCCATACCCAACCATATCAACGGGGCCAAAGATGCCTTGCTTGCCTACATCCACGAAACCGGCAACTCCCGTTTTCTGGACGGCAAGATGATGTTCCTATCCGGCAGCCCAGTGCTCGACGAAATGGGCGGGATCAATACAGGCCGGTTATCCGGTATCGTAAATCACCATATACCTGGCTACCTGCGCACCAATCAACTGCCGAGTTACGAAACCAACTGCATCGAAGACTGGGAATCCAAGCTGGACCAGATCATCGAAGAGACGATAGACGAGGACATGACGCTGATATCCGGCATACCGCCCTGGGTACAGATGTATTTCGATAAACTCAACCGGCAGACGGGGAAACTGGTGAAAGACATTTTCCCGAATTTTTCCCTATTTGTGTATGGTGGCGTGAATTTTGAGCCATACCGCAAAAAGCTGTATGAATCGATCGGCAGGCAGGTAGACTCGATCGAAACATTTCCGGCCTCGGAGGGTTTTTTTGCCTACCAGAACGAGCAAAATGACCGGGGGTTGTTGTTGCTGCTCAATGCCGGTATCTTCTTTGAGTTTATACCTGCTGAGGAATATTTCAGTGAAAACCCGACTCGCCTGACCATCGGCGAGGTAGAGCCGGATGTGAATTATGCCCTGGTGGTGAGTAGCAATGCCGGCCTGTGGGCGTACTCCATTGGCGATACCGTCAAGTTTACTTCCGTGAAGCCTTACAAGGTGGTGGTAAGCGGGCGCATCAAGCATTTTATTTCTGCTTTCGGGGAGCACGTGATCGGCGAGGAAGTGGAAAAAGCTATGAAGTGTACGATGGATAAATATCCGTCGGTCGAGCTGGTGGAATTTACCGTGGCACCCTACGTGAGCCAGGACAAGGGCCAGTCGTATCATGAGTGGCTGGTCGAGTTTTCAAAGCCGCCACGCGACCTGGTGGCCTTTGAGAAAGAGCTCAACATGCAGTTGCAGAAGCTCAACTCCTATTACGACGACCTGATCACGGGCCATATTCTGAGCGATCTGAAGATAAAACCGCTGCCGATGGGTACGTTCCGGAATTACATGAAGTCGCAGGGCAAACTGGGCGGCCAGAACAAGGTGCCCCGCCTCAGCAATGACCGGAACTTGGCAGAAGGGCTGCTCTCCATTACGAATTCCTAATTACGAATTACGAATGAGGGAAAATGTATTGAGAGTATACAGGCAGACTGTGAAGAGATAATAAAGATTTTAAATAGCACCATCATTACGAGCAAAGCGAAGCTGGAGAAAAAGGCCAATTCGTAATTCGTAATTCGTAATTCGTAATTAATGAAAAGAATTGCCATACTTGGCTCTACCGGCTCCATCGGCACACAGGCCCTGGAGGTGATCGGAGCGCATCCGGATAGTTTTGAACTGGAGGTTATCACCGCCCATCATAACGCCGACCTGCTCATCGCGCAGGCGCTGGCATTTAAGCCCAACGCGGTTGTGATTGCCAACGAGAGCTTGTACGAGCAGGTAAGAGACGCGCTGCAGCACGAAGACATCAAGGTATACGCCGGCGCCAATGCCCTCAACTCCGTTGTGGAAATGGGCACCGTGGACCTGGTGCTGACCGCCATGGTTGGCTACGCCGGGCTGCAGCCGACCATTCGGGCTATCAAAGCCGGCAAGCACATCGCGCTGGCCAATAAAGAAACGCTGGTTGTGGCCGGGCAACTCATCACCGAACTGGCCGGGCAGCATGGCGTCAGCATATACCCCGTAGACTCGGAACACAGTGCGATTTTCCAGTGCCTGGCAGGTGAGTTCCATAACCCGATCGAAAAGATCATCCTCACCGCTTCCGGCGGACCTTTCAGAGGCCGTAAGACGGAGGAGCTGCGACAGGTGACCAAAGCACAGGCCCTCAAACACCCCAACTGGGAGATGGGCGCCAAGATCACCATTGATTCGGCTTCGCTGATGAACAAAGGGCTGGAAGTGATCGAGGCCAAGTGGCTCTTTGGCCTGCGCAACGATCAGATAGAGGTGGTGGTGCATCCGCAGTCGATCGTGCACTCGCTGGTGCAGTTCGAAGATGGCTCCATCAAAGCACAGCTCGGCCTGCCGGACATGAAACTGCCGATCCAATACGCGCTCAGCTACCCGCAACGCCTTAAATCCGATTTCCCCCGCTTCAACTTCCTGGACTACCCTCAGCTGACCTTCGAGCAGCCCGACCTGGAGACCTTCCGGAACCTGCAGCTTGCTTTCGTTGCCATGGAACAGGGCGGCAACATGCCCTGCGTGCTCAACGCGGCCAATGAAGTGGCGGTGGCGGCCTTCCTGCGCGAAGAAGTAGGCTTCCTGGAGATGTCCGATATCATCGAAAGCTGTATGGCAAAAGTTCCGTATATTGCGAATCCTTCTTATGAAGACTATGTTACTACAGACAGTGAAGCCCGCCAACGGGCAGCTGAGGTAGTGCATAAATTGAGTTTGTAATACTGCTTCAACTGTTGAAGCAGTCCTTTTTTGATCATTATTCTTATTTTATTTCTTTAGATGGATATTGTAATTATGGTAGGCCAGCTCATCCTGGGCCTGACAATACTGGTTGGTTTGCATGAGCTGGGACATATGTTGGCTGCCAAATGGTTTGGGATGCGCGTTGAAAAGTACGCCATTGGTTTCCCACCCAAAATTTTTAGCAAGAAGATAGGCGAGACCGAATACATGCTGGGCCTGATCCCGCTGGGCGGTTTTGTAAAGATATCAGGTATGGTAGATGAGTCCCTGGATACGGAAGCGCTGAAGAAAGATCCGGAGCCCTGGGAATTCCGTGCCAAGCCGGCCTGGCAGCGCCTGATTGTGATGATGGGCGGTATCATTGTTAACGTAATCACCGGTATCGTCATTTTTATTGCCCTGACCTACCATTATGGCGAGAGTTACCTGCCGGCCAGCGAAGTGAAGTATGGCGTGCAGCCCAACGAGATCGGCCAGGACATCGGTTTTAGGACCGGCGACAAGATCGTGGCGGTAAACGGGCAGCCGCTCGAGAAGTTCGACGATGTCTACTCGATGGACATGCTGCTGGGCCGCGACTCGTACTATACCGTAGAGCGCAACGGCGACCGCGTGAACATTCCTATACCTGCTGACTTCATGGACCGCATGGCCGACAACAAAGAGCGTATGTTCTTTGTGCAGCCCCGCGTTCCTTTTACAGTGGGCGAGGTCGTGCCGGGTAGTGCCGCCGCGGATGCGGGCCTGAAGGCAGGAGACTTCATCAAAAGCATCAACGGGGAGAATGTAGCGTTCTTCAACGAGTTTCAGGCAACCATGCAGAAGTATGCCGGCAAGCCAATTGCGATCGTAGTGGAGCGCGGTGGCAAGCTGGTGGAACTGAAAGGCACCGCCAATGAAGACGGGACGCTGGGTTTCTACCACAAGCCCATGCTGGAGTATGCCACGCGTGACTACAGCCTGGGCGAATCCATCCCGATGGGCGCCAACCAGGCATTCGGTGTGATCACCGCGAACCTGAAAGGTTTCGGCAAGATCTTTCGGGGGGAGGTATCTGCCTCCAAATCCCTGAGCGGACCGATCGGCATCGCGCAGATCTTCGGCGATACCTTCAACTGGTATAAGTTTTGGTCCATTACCGGCATGCTGTCAATGGTGCTGGCCTTTATGAACTTCCTGCCTATACCTGCCCTGGACGGTGGCCACGTTGTATTTTTAACATACGAGATGATCAGCGGCCGCAAGCCGTCTGACAACTTTTTAGAAAACGCCCAAAAAGTGGGCATGGTAATTTTGTTGGGCTTAATGGCTTTCGCTATATTTAACGATGTGTTCAAGATAATCTTCTAACCCAAGATTCCCCTATGAAAGCCATCTTTAAGTATGCTCTGGCACTAGTTGCTTTATTTGTTTTTATTGAATTTAACCAAGCCGGAGCTGCTCCCGTAGCTCCGGTATACCTTAATAACCAGCACGCTGTCGCTTCCGACAGCGTGTACCTGGTACAGCAGGGCGATACCTACTACAGCCTTTCCCGACGATTTGGTGTACCGCTCGATTCGCTTCAGAAATGGAACGGTATGCAGCTGCAGCTGGGCCAGAAGCTATACCTGACACGCAAAGCTGCCAAAGCGAAAAGTACGGTAGCTGCTACGAAGCCTGCTGCCACTCCGGCACCAGCCGTTAAACCGGCCACTACCGCAACGGCAACACCAGCTGCAGCAAAACCAACTACAGCTAAATCAACTCCATCTGCGCCAGCAGTAAAAGCAACTGCCACACCGGCGGCTACCAAAACAGGTATAGCTACTACCACAGGGCCTGCCCGTACGAATGAGAGTACCTCCGCTGCGGCGTCCACCATACCTACGTTGGAAAGCAAAGTGAAGCAGCGTATCCTGGTGGTCCCTTTCGACCCCTACCTGTACTTCTCTGATGCAGACGACGAAATAGCCCGCAAATCTAAGATACCACGCCAGAACGTGCGCCACGTATTCCGGGGCAGGCTGAATGCCTTGCTGGCGCCGGATGGCTACGAAACCATCAACCTGTTGGGCGGCGTGTACCGCGACAGCGTGAGCGAACTGAGCACGCTCTACAAATCTCTGAGCTACAGCTACCAGGACAACAAGCAATCCCGCTACAACCACCAGCCGGTCGTGAAGAGCAAAGAGCGGGAGAATGCCCTGGAGTGGGTGAAGCGACAGAAAGAAAAAGTGAACATCAAGGGAGGACAGCCTGCCACCGTGCCCGTTGCCCAGGACGAAGACAAGCACTTTGGCGTGAAGGTGAAAGACCCGAAATTCTTTACGCACTTCAACGGCCAGTACGGCATCGACTACTATGTGTTCATCAATCAGTTTGAGGTAAAAACCAATTACGAAAACTGCCTGGACCGGGCCACCTGGAACTACGAGCGCGATTTCCTGGTTCACTACTCGATCTATGACAGCAAGGGAGAACTGATCTCGGGCAACAAAGTGAAAGTGCCTTACCAGTCCAATATGAACGATGTGCAGCGCATCGTGAGTGACAACATGCCGAATATGGCAAAGCGTGTACTGGCTGATCTTCCTTCTGCCCAAAAGTAACCATGTACAAACGTATTTTTCTGGCGATGGCGCTCACACTGGTGAGCTTTCTGGCCCATGCCCACGATTACCACGCCAGCATCACCGATGCCCGGTATAATCCCCGTTCCAAAAATCTGGAAGTAGCCATCAAGGTCTTTACCGATGATCTGGAGAACGCCCTTTCCAAACAATTCAAAACAAAAGTTACCTACAGCAACGCGGCCAGAGTGCAGGCTTATGTGCAGGAATACCTGAGCGGCATTCTTTCATTTGAGTTGGTAAAGGGAAAACCGCTGGCCTATACCTTTGTGGGTGCTGAGCAGGAAGCAGATGTGGTATGGGTATACCTGGAAGTGCCTCTGAAGACAGAAACCTTATCCCACATTTACGTGCGCAATGCCGTGCTGCAGGAGCTGTTCGATGATCAGATGAACATGGTGAACCTCGACTACAAAGGGAAGGTGAGCAGCAAACTCTTCCAGAAGCAGGACGGCATCCAGAAAATGTCCTTCTAAGTCCGCTCCCTGCGCCAGGCCACCTGCACCGACAGGCTGGCCGCCATCGTCGCGAGCATACAACCTGTGATAAACGTCACGACTATGCCCATCAATGAGGTAGGGATCGGGCTGATCGAGAGGGCAAAAGCCATAAAACCTAAGCCTGCTGCCCCTATTCCCGCCCAGAACCATGCCTTGGCTGAAGTCTCAACCCCACCCGTAGCAGGTATGGTTTTGAGCCTCCAGGTATAGCGCAGGATAGCCAGGCTCCCCAGCAGCGTACTACCATGCTGTAGAAAGCGGCAGACCATCACCTCTTCTCCCCCTACAAGTACCATCTGGCTGAGCACGGGCAGCTGTTGTACAAAATAACCCGAAATGTGCGTGAAACTATCCCAGAAGATGTGGGAGGAAGCCCCGATGACAACGGAGACTGTGAAGGTGAGCCAACGCGCTTTTATGTAAGCAGGCCACTGCAGGACAGGAACCGCCAGCGCGCGCTGTTGCAACCAGCCGGGGAGGTGCGCTACGACAGGCCTTCTGACCAGCAGTTGGAAAATCGATGCTAGAACAAACGCAACGGGTAGGTCAAAGAGCAGGAGGCCAGCCAGGGTATGGCCGCTTGTGCTGAAGAAGGGCCACAGTAGAAAATAATCAAAATCAGGCGCCAGACTTCCCATAATAAGGCCGGTTGCCGAGAACCAGCGGCGGTTTTTCAGCAAGGGCAGTATGATGGCGGGGTGTGCAGCAGTAAAAGGCATAGACAAGCAGAAGTTGCTACTCTAATTTACCTTTTCCCCTTTGCTCACCAAGGGTTTGATCAGCCGGAACTCCACGCGGCGGTTGATGCGCTTGTCTTCCTCTGTCTTCTCCTCGCGCAGGGGTTTGCTGCTGCCGTAGCCATAGGCATCAATGCGACCTTCTTCAATGCGCACTTTCTGCTGAATGTAATACATGATGGCATCCGCACGATCCTGCGACAGCACCTGGTTGAATTCCGGATCACCGGCGCTGTCTGTGTGGCCGGCGATCTCCAGCCGGAAGCCCGGATGTTCTACCAGGAAGAAAGCCACCTCGTCGAGTATCGTGTGCATACCGTCTGTGATGGTGGACTCATTGGGTTCAAATTCAATGTTTTGAAATACCATCGGGATGCTGTGGTTGATCACGGTGGCCATGATCTGGAAAGAGGTATCCTGCTGCAGGGCCAGCTCCCGCTCAATGGTGAAGAAATCAGGGCTCTGGATGATCATCATGTAGCGGGCATTGTCGATCAGATGGAAGGCAAAGGAACCGTCCGGCCGGATGTACTTGGAAGAGATCTCAATGCCGTTGTCCAGGTCGATGATGGAAATGACACCGGTGAGGGGTTTATTCGAAACAGAGTCACGGAGCACGCCCTCCACCTTGGTCACGGCCAGCGGGTGGGCCTCCATCGGCAGCGGGAAGGAGAACAGGTCCAGGTTCTTGATGTCCCGCTCTTCGGAGCGGGCATAGTACAGGTCCTTCGATTGTGAGTCGATCGTGAAGTAGTATTCGCTGCCCCGCCCGTTCACCAGCGGGCCTATGTTACGGGGTTCCTGCCAGCGGCCTCCCACCAGGTAGGTTTTGTAAATAT
>NZ_JSYF01000224.1:0-5013 GCF_054824225.1 Pontibacter sp. HJ8 | reverse complement strand
GTTTTGTCAACCCTAGACAATGGGTATATTTTCCCATTATATCTCTATCCTATAGACAATGCCCAAACCCAGATTGTAGAAAATGCAGCCCGCACACCTAACTTTAATAAAGAAGCTTTAAGAAAGTTTGCTGATGCTGTTGGCTTAACCTTTGCTCCTGAAAAAGAAAGTGAAGGCAAGGTGTGTTTTGCTACCAGCCCAGATGTGCGCACCGAGTTTCACCAGACCTTCGCACCTATTGACCTGCTCGACTACATTTACGCAGTGCTGCATAGTCCGACTTACCGCAAGAAGTACAATGAGTTCCTAAAGATAGATTTCCCGCGTGTACCCTACCCTACCAACGCCGAAGCATTCTGGCAACTGGTGTCACTAGGCGAACAGTTAAGACAAATCCACTTGCTGGAAAGCCCTGTAGTTGACGAGTACATCACGCAATATCCTGAAGACGGCAGCAACATAGTAAATAAGCCACGGTATGAAAACGGCCATGTCTACATTAACGACACGCAATATTTCGCCGACGTGCCACAAACGGCTTGGGAGTTCTATATAGGCGGCTACCAACCCGCTCAAAAGTGGCTGAAAGACCGCAAGAGCCGACAGCTAGGTTTTGATGATATACTGCACTACCAGCGTATTATAGTCGCTTTAGCGGAGACTGACAGGTTGATGAAAGAGATTGACAAGGTGGAGTTTGAACATACTGTGGAAGCTGATGTGTCAGTTCAGTAGCCAACTTTAAATTTAAAATCAAAATTGCTATGGGGTTCATTTATTTCATCACACCTCAAGAACGACGGTTTTAGTTGTGTAATAGACCAATTTCTGAGCTGAATACTCGTTTTTCATCTCGTTCCAGAAAACAAGAGTTAAGTGTGGCTAGTTGCACACTTAGGACAAACATAGACCAGAAAAGCCTGAAAAGGCGGGTTGGCAATCACTATATTAACCAGATCACCGCCGCTTCCAGAAAATGGGTCACAAATAATGAAAAATGCCGCCGCCCTGCTATATTTGGGACAGCGACATTTAAACATTATCATTTCTTCGGCGTTTTACCGCTAAAGATTGATGTCAGCGATAGGCCAAATGCAGAAGCAGCGTATTGCGCTACACGTTCTGGCTCCTTGGCTCTACAGGCACAGACGATGACGGCGATGGCTAACAGGACAAGTGCCCCGCTGATGCCTATGCCCAAACAAATCATTAGTACTTCCATACAATCTCAAATTACATTTTCTTGATTACCTATGAGCGGTTGGTGTTGGCGCACCAGCCCGCTCACATTTCTTTCTATTGCCGAAAACGATAATGTTTTAAGCCACGGCAATATTTATTTCTTCAGCCTGCTACCTTGTAGCCGCTGAAGGGCTATTTTAGTTGAATGTTGTTCTAGTTATTTCTTGTAATTCCGTTACCCCCTTTCCAATTCGTGCAAACAGAAACTGAAATGCTGTACCGCTGGTTATTTTCACTTTCCATATTTCTTCATTTTTTTAATTTGTTGCCTTAACAAGGTACTGCAAGCGTATTTTCAAAAAAAGGACACGAGTTCAACGACTGTTTCCGCTCTCTGTACCAGTATAGGAAAAGGCCGAGCCGTCGGTTAGTCAGCGTTCAAGCTTATCCTGTAATTTCTTCGCCATACCGTAGTAATGCAGCACCACCGTTTTCTTGCGCTTTTCGGCCAACTTTATTTTTCGTGAAGGTATGTAGTGCCTTCCAAATAGATTAGGACAAAAAATCACACTCCTATTTCCTACTGCTGGAGCACAATGATATCGCACCGTTTTCCGCATAGCAAGGACAAGTCCCAAGTACCACGCTGGAAGTTTCACGAGCAAGTTCAGCACTGTGCCGTTCAGAAAAAATGACAGAAAAATGTCTATCTATCAAGGTAAATTCCTTCACATACAACAAACAACGTGAATTGTACTTTTTCTAAATAAAAGTTCTTGATTGACTTATACAAGCACATGTTGTCTTATGTTACGGAGAAACATGAAAATTATATCATATGTATTATAGCTTTGTTAGCAGTCTGAATCTGAAAGACTAGAATACCCTCTGAACTTGGAATCTGGGATAGATTATAAAGTATCCTTAAGCGGGCAATGTGACAGCTACGGCGGAAAAAAATCAGATGGGATACTGATTATATCCTTAAGTAAGGGCGAATCTTACGGAAAATTTAAAAAAGTTTGAAAACACTCTATCGGACGTTAGAGATATTTAACAGCAATTTCCTATATTTGTGAAGTCATATATAACAGAGCACCAATACAAGGCTTTCAATGAAAAACTACGTTGCCTACTATCGCGTCTCCACCGCTAAGCAAGGCGCGTCTGGCTTAGGTCTGGATTCACAGCGTAGCACTGTTACTTCCTTTGTCGGTATACAGGGCGTTATCGTGGCAGAGTTTACCGACATTGAGAGCGGCAAGAAAGACGACAGACCCGAACTGGCGAAGGCGCTGCAAATGTGCAAGGACATGAATGCCGCACTGGTAATTGCCAAGCTGGACAGGTTGAGCCGCAATGTGCGCTTTATTGTGGAGTTGCAGGAGAGCAAGGTAAGTTTTGTTTGCTGTGACATGCCAGAAGCCAACGAGTTCACCATTCACATTTTCGCGGCCATGAGCCAGCACGAGCGCAAGTTGATAAGCGCCCGCACCAAAGACGGGCTGGCAAGTAAGAAAGCCCGTATAGCGGCTGGCAATTACCTTAACTCCAAGTCCGACGACACAGGTACCCCTACCGCTATGAAGCCAGATAAGAACGGCGTGTACAGGCTGGGCAACCCGAACGGCTGGACAGAAGAACAAAGGGCACTAGCAGCCGCAAGGAAGCGCGAAAAGGCAATGGCGAATGCCAACACCAAGAAAGCCGTAAAGCGCGTGCTGGAGTGCTTAAAGCACAAGCCTGACGCGTCCCTATCTGAACTGGCGGCAGCGCTGAACGAGTACGACATTAAAACCCCCACAGGTAAGCCTTTTACCCGCTCCAATGTGCCATACATCAAGCAGTTGGCACAGGCAAGGCAAGAACTTGAAACAGAACCCGTTAAATAACTTTAAATTTAAAATTCACATGGCAAAGATTAACCCACGCGACATTACCCGTGACACTGAATGCTACGCCGCAGTAGAATGGGAAATAGGCTTTAGGTGCGGACGCGTTAAGGACGGGAAGCTGTACAGTCTGGAGAATCCCGACCTGTACATGATTATGCCCGATAACCCGAAGTGGATACTGGCCGCTTTTGAGACGCGGGAAGAGTTAGAGCGGTGGTATGAAGGGTATTGCGGAAGTCCTATGCCAGCGCCAGAGCCAAGAAGGGATTTCAGTCCAGACCTGTTTGATAGCACACCTGATTCAGACGAAGAAGCGACGCCTGCAAAGGGTAGTCAAGTCTCTCTGTTTGACCTGCCTGAAGCTCAAGACAAACGCAAACTACAGCAGGAGCAAGTTGCGAATCTTAAATTTAAAATTAAGCAAGCAGAAGAACTTGCCCCGCACCTGAAAGCGGTGAACCTGAAAATTCGGATAGACGAAGGTTTGGTATATTTTGAAGCTAATACCAAGCACACAGAGCCTTGGCCGTTTACGTCTTTGCTTTTCCAGCAGATGATTGACCACGGCGCGGTGTTGGAGCAAGAAGACGGTTACTACGCCTTGTATGCAGACCGCAGCAAAAGAGAGCAGCTTTCAAGCGGAAGCAGCTTCATTGCCCTGCTTGGCGTGCTGGCAGACCGCCAATACCGCCTGAACATGCACCAAGCACACGAAGCTAGCCTAGACCCTAGCCTGACCTACATCAGCAAGGGCAATCCTGAAAAGAAGCAGCCGCCGTTTATTTTAAGCAAGATTCTTTAATTATATTTATATTCAACTTAACACTTGCAACTATGTCTGACAAAATTAATGACCTTATGAGTGGCCTTGAAAACCAATCTTTCAATATTGACCCTACTTTACTCGCTGCTGAGATTTTAAAAAATTCCATCCGAAGCAATGTGTATCTACAAGGTATTATTGGCCAACAGCTTGAAATTAAAGAACTCATTAAAGGCACTTCAAAGGATTTTGATGACATCGTTAATGAAAAATATGATGCGTTGATGGAAGAACTAGAAAACGCAGTGAAATCAGATTTTCTATCAACAATAGCAAGGGCAACTAAGAGTTGATAAAGCTATCCTTTCCTATTCGAAGCCATTCAATTAGCTAACGCCCCGCCGAAAGTTCTTCGCCAATACATTGTCCGTGTCATCATCTACAGCGGCTTCCTTCTTGTTCCTATCTGGAGCATTACCCAAATGGTGAAGGTGCAGGACAAGAAAAATGCGCAGTACAACCGCATTGAAGACACCATGATGGAGTTTTGTAAGGCGACCAGAGACCAAGGCGACACATTGGGCATGTCTCAATTCATGCGGGAGCACCTTTCCCTGACGATTACAAGGCGTGGCAGCGGCAGGGTAAATAGTGGTTACAAAGTCACTCTAAAATGCTAGGAATTTTGTTCATTCCCGTACTTGGTTGCGCCAACAAGCAAGGCAGAAAAAACTTTAATTGCCACAATTTTTAATTAGGGAAATGCGCTTAAAATAAGTATTATTCGACTTGTTTTAAGCGGTAAGTGTGCCTGAATATTAATAATTCCAAAGCGGCTATTAGCATTTAAAAATTGGCCAAAATTTAAGAAAATCTAATTAATGAATGTTCCCAATCTTCCAACAGATAATCTATACAAATTCATTGCTTTATCAGGGTTGTTGATTTCGATTTCGTGTATTGTTACGCCTTCCATAATCAGTAAGCAAATTCTAGATGAATTGATAGCAATTGAGGCTGAGGCTGACGAATTGGCGTTGGAAGTAGAATTTCTTAAAGAGAAAAGAGATAGGTTAGATAAAAAAGCAACTGCTCTAGAAGAAGGATTGGATAGGTATGAAATAAGCGACGACACGACAAAGCATAAAATTGATTTGTCAGGTTTTTATGAAA
>NZ_JSYF01000223.1:0-1938 GCF_054824225.1 Pontibacter sp. HJ8 | reverse complement strand
AAAAAGGATACAGCAATTTTATATCAAAATATTAAATTATTCAAATAAAAATACGTTTATCTTATGTTTGCACTCATGAGATTTTCAGCTTCCCACAGTGGATAACTATCTGGAAAACTACTGGATAAAAAGCATTCCCAACTCACATGCGGATTCGTTATCTTTGTAGTAATGGAAAATTTTGTAGTATCAGCGCGTAAGTATCGTCCGGCCACGTTCGACAGCGTGGTGGGGCAGCACCACATCACCAATACCCTCAAGAACGCTATCAGCAGCCACCATTTGGCGCAGGCATTCCTGTTTTGCGGGCCGCGTGGTGTGGGCAAGACAACCTGTGCCCGTATCCTGGCAAAAACCATTAACTGCCAGAACATCACCCCGGAAACAGAGGCCTGCAACGAGTGCGAATCGTGCCGCAGCTTTAACAGCAACAGCTCCTTCAACATCCACGAGCTCGATGCCGCTTCCAACAACTCGGTAGAGGATATCCGGAACCTGGTGGAGCAGGTGCGCTACGCCCCCCAGACCGGCAAGTACAAGATCTACATCATAGATGAGGTGCACATGCTCTCAAACCAGGCCTTCAACGCGTTCCTGAAGACGCTGGAGGAGCCACCTGCCTATGCCATTTTTATCCTGGCAACCACCGAGCGCCACAAGATCATCCCGACCATCCTGTCGCGCTGCCAGATTTTCGATTTCAACCGCATCCGGATCGACGACATGGTGCGCCACCTGGGCCATATCGCCCAGAAGGAAAACGTACAGGCAGAACCCGACGCGCTGCACCTGATCTCACAGAAGGCAGACGGCGCTCTGCGTGATGCGTTGTCTATTTTTGACCAGATGGTGACTTTCTCGGGCCACAACGTGACCTACAAAGCCACGGTCGAGAACCTGCACATCCTGGACTACGACTATTACTTCCGCCTGACAGATTACCTGCTGCAGGAGAACCTGTCGGGCTCGCTGCTGTTGTTTGATGAGATTTTGAAGAACGGTTTTGATGCGCACAACTTCCTGGTAGGGATTGGGGAGCACTTCCGCAGCCTGCTGGTCTGCAAGGACCAGGCCACGGTACAGCTGCTGGAAGTATCCGACAACATCAAAGCAAGGTATGCCGAGCAGGCACATAAATCCTCCGTGTCGTTTCTGCTGTCAGGCCTGAACCTGGTGAGCACCTGCGACATGCACTACAAGAGCAGCAAAAACCAGCGCCTGCACGTGGAGTTGTGCCTGATGAAAATGGCACACCTCAATGCAGCCCTGAGCTTTGCCCATGGCTTAGCGGAAACCGGCGCAGCCCCAAAAAAAGCTAAGGTAGCGGAACAGGCACCAGCCTCTACCAGTACAACAGGTGCCCCTATGATCCCATCTGCCGCCATGCAGCAACCTGCCGCCGGTACGGTGCCGTCTGAGGCGATGCAGCCCCACAGCCCTACCGGTATACCTTCCGTGGGGTTACAACAGCCGCATCAGCCCGGCACTGTCCCTTCGCAGGGGCTGCAACAGCCTCCCCAAAAACAGGAGGTAACACCGGATGGCCATTTGTCGCCACCGCACGACGCACTGGCAACACCGCCTCCGGGTATGCAACGGCCGTCCATACCTGTTCCTCCACAGAAAAAACTGGGCAAGCTGCCCAGCCTGAAAGACATCCAAAGCCAGCCGGCTGCCGCAGCGGCAGACACCGCTGTAGCCGAGGAGGAAGAGGAAACCAGCTACGGAGCTATCGTGCCCCTGGATGCTGCCCGTCTGAAGACGCTGTGGCATACCATCCTGCGCCGCAAGAAGGCAGAGAACATGATGGAGTATACCCTCCTCAACCGCCAGTACCACATAGGCGAAGACAATGAGATCATCCTGCACCTGGAGAATCACGTGATGCTGGACCAATTTACCAGCCTGCGCCCCTCCTTGCTGGCCGAACTGAAGAAA
>NZ_JSYF01000222.1:0-2867 GCF_054824225.1 Pontibacter sp. HJ8 | reverse complement strand
GATGCGGCAGGAAATACTGGATCGTCTCAAAAAGATATTCTCCCGGAAGATCGATACGATGAAAATACGCACGCACGGCGATTATCACCTGGGACAGGTGCTCTTCACCGGCCGCGACTTTATCATCATTGATTTTGAGGGAGAGCCTGCCCGTTCGTTCAGCGAGCGTCGCCTGAAGCGTTCTCCGCTCCGCGATGTGGCCGGTATGATCCGCTCGTTCCACTACGCGGCCTACAATGCGCTCTTCCAGCAGGACAGCTTCCGGAAAGAGGACAGCGCCTACCTCGAAGCCTGGGCCGAGCAGTGGTACCACTACGCCAGCGGTTTCTTTATGCACACGTACCTGGACAAGACCATGCGGACAGGCGTTGTGCCGGAAAAGGAGGAGGACTTCGAGATACTGATGGAGACCTTCCTGCTGGAAAAGGCGATCTATGAACTAGGATATGAACTGAACAACCGTCCGGATTGGGTGCTCATCCCGATCAGAGGCATAAAGTACATCATGAGGAAGTATCAGAATGGCTAAAAGAACGGAACAAAAGGAAACTCAGGATCAGGAGAAAACGACAAGTGGAGTAGAAAAAAACACTGCTGTGGCTTCCGATGGAACGCCGGCAGCGAAGAAAACTACTTCCAGGTCGAAAGCGAAACCAGAGGAAGGTATAGCCAATGTGCAGGAACCGGCAGGTGCTGCCACGCCGGCTAAAAAAGGCAGACCTAAAAAGGAAAACACTTCCGTAACCGGAACTGCTGGCCAGGAGGTAACTACTCAGCCAAAGCGCACCCGGACGAACAAAGCACAACAAGCTGCCGCCCTGCAACAGCCAGCAGGTAATGCAGCCGGGTTATCCATTGAGCCTGCTCCGGCAGCAGCCCAACCTGAGGTAGAACAAACAGGCCCGGTCTACTATGACATCAGCCGGCTGTCTGAATTTGATATTTACCTGTTCAGGGAAGGCCGCCATTACAGGTTGTATGAAAAGCTCGGCTCGCACCTGATGGAGCGTGCAGGCAAACAGGGAGCCTACTTTGCGGTGTGGGCACCTAATGCTGACCAGGTATCGGTGATGGGGGATTTCAACGCCTGGAACCGGGAGAGCCACCAGCTGCAGGCACGGGCCGATCACTCCGGAATATGGGAAGGATTTATACCCGATGTGCAGGCAGGTATGCTTTACAAGTACCACATCAAGTCACGTTATCACCTGTATCATGTGGAGAAAAGTGATCCTTTCGCTTTCCGGCGGGAGAAGCCGCCACAAACGGCTTCCGTCGTCCATGACCTGCACCATACCTGGGAAGATAACGCCTGGCTGGAGCACCGGAAAAGCCTGCAGGGGCAGCCGCAGCCTTATTCGGTATACGAACTGCATGTGGGTTCCTGGCGCCGCAAGCCCGAGGACAACAACCGGCCGCTTACCTACCGGGAGCTGGCAGCGGAACTGCCGGCTTATGTGAAGGAAATGGGCTTTACGCACGTAGAGTTCATGCCGGTCATGCACCACCCGTTCAACGGTTCCTGGGGTTACCAGATCACAGGCTACTTTGCCGCGGCCAGCACCTACGGTTCCCCCGAGGACCTGATGTTCCTGATTGACGCGCTGCACCGGGAAGGTATAGGCGTCATCATGGATTGGGTGCCTTCGCACTTTCCTTCGGATGAGCACGGGCTGGCCTACTTTGATGGGACGCACCTCTATGAGCATGCCGATCCCCGCAAAGGCTACCACCCGGACTGGAACAGCTACATCTTCAACTATGGCCGCAATGAAGTGCGTTCCTTCTTGATCAGCAATGCACTCTTCTGGCTGGACAAGTACCATGTAGACGGCCTGCGGGTAGATGCCGTGGCATCCATGCTATACCTGGACTACAGCCGCAAGCACGACGAGTGGATACCCAATGAGTATGGCGGACGGGAAAACCTGGAGGCGATCTCGCTTCTGAAAGACTTTAACCAGGCAGTGCACGAGCGCTTTCCCGAAGTGCTCACCATTGCCGAGGAATCCACGGCCTGGCCGGCTGTAACCGGACCAGTAGAAAACGGCGGGCTCGGATTTGATATGAAATGGATGATGGGCTGGATGCATGATACGCTGACCTATTTTTCGAAAGATCCGGTCTACCGCCGCCACCACCAGGGCGATATTACCTTCAGTATCATCTATGCCTTCACGGAGCGCTTTATGCTGCCGCTGTCACACGATGAGGTTGTACATGGAAAAGGGTCGCTTATCCGCAAAATGCCGGGCGATGAGTGGCAGGCTTTTGCCAACATGCGAGCGCTTTATGCCTACATGTACGCCCACCCGGGTGCCAAACTCCTGTTTATGGGTGGCGAACTGGGCCAGACTAGCGAGTGGAACCACGACAGCAGCCTGGACTGGCATCTGCTGCAGTTCAAATACCATGCAGGTATACAGGAACTGGTGCGCCAGCTCAACCACCTCTACCGGCAGGAGCCAGCACTGTATGCGCATAGTTTCGATCCGGCAGGCTTTGAGTGGGTGGACTTCCAGGATGCGCACAACAGCGTGATCAGCTT
Source organism: Pontibacter sp. HJ8 (assembly GCF_054824225.1). Lineage (NCBI taxonomy): Bacteria > Pseudomonadati > Bacteroidota > Cytophagia > Cytophagales > Hymenobacteraceae > Pontibacter > Pontibacter sp. HJ8. Next base: position 319 of record NZ_JSYF01000222.1, on the reverse strand, counting down.
CATGCGGAAAGGCAACACGCCGGAGGAGCAGTTACTGGTGGTCTGCAACTTTACACCGGGCGTACACGACAATTACCGCATGGGGGTGCCGCTGGAAGGAAACTGGGTTGAAGTGCTCAACAGCGACGACAGTCATTTTGGAGGAAGTAATTTCTACAACAATGGCTTGCTGCACTCGATTCCGGAGCCGTTCCACGGTATGAATTATTCGCTAGTGCTGAAGCTGCCGCCTATGGCTGTCGTTTTCTTTAAGCACCAGCCGGTGGGGTAGTTTCTTATACTTAAAAACAAACGCCTGCTCTCATGAGAGCAGGCGTTT
>NZ_JSYF01000221.1:0-4095 GCF_054824225.1 Pontibacter sp. HJ8 | reverse complement strand
GTGTGCCTGTAAAGAAATTCGTTTCGAAAGTTAAGTTCTACTCCAGTAACTGAGTTCCCTCTGGTTACAAAATCAACTGCCCTATTAGGCCCCCCCTTTTATATTGATCAAATACCCACCTGTACAAGCTTTTCAGATCGTGTTGACTACTATTCCCATGGAGTTGAAGAAGGGGGCGGGGAAATTCCAGGTATAGCAAACCGGATCGTAGGTATAGCGGAAAACAGCATGCTCTGCAATAGGCCAAATTTCCAGGAATTCACTTTGTCAGCATGCATGTCTGGCTCCACAATGCGTCATACGCATTGATCACCGGATAGCCCGCAGCAGTAAAATGTGACGAGCTAGAAGAAATATAAGTAGAAAATGACCTTGCTTTTTAGGTAGAAAGAAAACAGTGTCCGGTAAATGAATTCAACTTTGCCCTGATCTCTACTCTACCCTACCAAAACCCAGCGAGTCCAGTGTCTCACACAGAGTTGTATCGCTTGCATCGGCTATCACACAGGTAGGCGTAGTATTTCTATTTCCTGACACCTCTTCAGACAGCGCACGCAGAAACGCTCCCATGCTCTCCCGCCCTGCAGGGTGAACGTATATTCCGTATAACACAGCAGCACCATCCGGTATATTGAATTTGGAGGTAATTCTCGTCTCTGTTGATGACTTCGGATTCCGAAGCCAGGCACAGCACCTCAGCTGCCCGCTTTCAGCCCAGGTATAGCACACACCTCCATCTTCAAACCTGCGCATGGCATCTTCCAGAAATTCCCACCGCGTAAGGGGAGCTCCCTTTTGATCAAAGTCCAGCAAATCACCCAGGCTATTTTTCTGAATGGCGAAAGAAGCTTTCTGTTCTATGGGCTTTCCATGGATCACATATACCCTTTGTTCCGTAATCGCCTTCTTACTCTTCAGACGCTCTTTCACCGACACCAAAAGCCCTTTTTCTTTTGCCTTTCGAAGTCTTGCCTTGAGCAAGTATAGCCATTTTTCAGCGGAGAGTTCTACAGCCATGGGTCTTTTTCCTGCCTTGATCAAACCAGTATGAACCTGCTTTTTAACAAGTCTCTTCAAACGGTAAGATGGATTATTAGCTACCGTCATTTCATACACATAATCATGTGTAGTAGCCATTCGCTCCTTGTAGGAATCTCCGCCTGGCGTTAGGTCAAATACTGCGATGCCCTCCTGGGCCAGTTGTTGCCCAAGCAACATGAAATGCACAAACCCGGGCGAATAAAAACCTGCATAAAAGGGTGTATGCGTGTTTATACCTCCCAAATACACCCAATCTCTCCCGGCAACAGCAACGATGGATGCTACTACTTCTTCATTTACTTTGAGCACCGTGGCATGGAGCAGGTTCTGTTCAAACATCGCCAGCAGAAACTCAGCTTTTAAAGGATTCTCCCTGAAACGATTCTTGTTGAACATCGCTCCTTGCCTGAAGTCAAACTGAAGGGTAAGATCTTTTAAAATTGTCGAGAACCTTTCCCGATCGGTTATCCGCTCCAGGCTGAGCTCACCAAGCCGCTTGAGGCGGTTAAGTTTGTTTCTGTACTCGCTCTTGCGAAACAACTTCGAAAGATCAGGGTCGCTCATGTCCATCAAGGGACGACGGAAGGGCTCCACCACGATGAGCTTCTGCCACTGAGGATCTTCCCGTATCCAGTCTAAAGACGCCTGTGGCGGTATATACCTGAACAAAATGTCGCTGTACGGAAAATGTTTCCTGATTTCCGTCAGGGCCGCTTTTATAAACAAATTGCTATTGTCAACCGTTGCCAACCATACCTGATATTCCGCCTCAAATTGTCCTGCCCCTACAATCCGCACTTTCTTTTTGCTTAGATCAGCTATACCTGAGTCCGGAATCTTTACAGCCATTGTCAGCAATCCGGTAAGGCCGCTTTCATCTTCGGCTTTTACGAGTATCGGCAAGTACTCATTGCGGTAAGTTCTGTACCAGGTGGCTACAAACTCTTTGCTTTGGAATGCCGTAGCCCAGGGACACGACTGGTAGAGAGAATCCCATCCCCGTAATACCTCTTCATCAGAGAGCAATTTAAAAACCTCCTCTCCTACCAGTAGTTCTATACCTGCTTTTTGGAGAGGCGCTACGGCTGCTTCATATCTGTTATTCCTCTGCATACTATACTGTTTTACAGCTTGAAGTATTTATATACACCTGTCTCAAGTGCGAATCACTCTCACCCAACCGATGTGACTGTTGCTCTTAAATTCCCACAGGCCTCATGGACAGCACTCACAATCTGCTTCAGATCATTCTGCGTCAGTTCCTGGTGAACAGGCAAGGCGACGACCCCTTCTCTTAGCTCCCTGCTTCTTGGAAAATCTGCAACCGGTAGTGAAGGGTGCGGGTTCAACCAAAAGAGAAGCCCCACTACTCCACGGCTACGCAGCCGCAACAAAAACTCCCTTGCATGGCTTACTTCTATCGGGAAAGCGAAGGGACATGCTCCTTCAGGCAACGACGCGAAAGGGCCGGGCACCATATCGCCCAGATGCTTGAGCAGGAATCTGTAGTTCTCCCTGCGTCGATCAGCAGTGCTTTCATCCAGTAATTTGGGCAGCAAATGCATGGATATAGTTGCAGGAGGAGTGGACGGATCACCCAGCTCAAACTCAATGGTATACTGCCCCCGCAGTCTGTGCCACGACCTGTTCCACCAGGTAACCAGGGGCTTGAGCATCAGGTGCACCAGGCCAATTTCGCCACGCCTTGCGGCCACCCAATTGACATGTCGCTTGAAGGCTCGCCACATACCTGTTTGTGCAGCACCAGCGGGTGGCGGGGGCGGTACCGTAGATATCACCGCACCACCATCCGGAATACCATATGTTTTGTATAAGCAGAAAAGCCCTATATGCCCAAAGGATCCGACAGGAAGGCCATCCCGTGTGGCCAGGAAAGCCTGGGCAGCATCCTCGATCAGGAGCAGGTTTCGTTCATCGCACCATTGCCGCCAGAATCCGGCGTCCTGTGGAAATCCCAAATAATGGATAATATATAAGGCTCGGACATTTGGACTCAACAGATTTTGCAACTCCTCCGGATCAGGCTCCAGGGCTTCATTCAGATCATAGTAGCGGATCTGAATGCCTGCTTCAATTAGTGCCTCTATCTCAGACCCATGATGATAAGCGGGCACAAGTATGACATCCTCTGTTCCAAGGTCAAGCGTTTTACAGGCGTTCCAGATCGCTTGTCGTGCTAAGGAATAGATCCTGCAACCATCCTGATTGAGTGGAAAAGGACGCCAGTTAGAAGCGCGCCGAAAATAAATGTTGGGGGGAAGCGTAGGCCATATCAGGAGGCTTCGGGTAAGAGAGGGCTTTCTCATTTGAGGACAGTATAAGTACACAGAAGGTTATTGGTATTCTTTGTTTCCCATCTTAGAAGGAGCTCAGTACCTATCTCTCTGCAATCTGCTTTAGCTAGGTTCTGAATGTATGGCCTCGGCTGGTGACAGCAGATTAGCTAGAAACGACAACTCTCGTTCTCTTACTGCTAAAGAATATAGGCTGAGGAGTACCAAAATCCTTCTTTCCAGGGTATGGAAACTTAAACTTGCTCATGAGCGGCTTCCAGACTCCTACCATGCGGCAGATGTTCTCCGCCAGAGACGCTCCTTCTAATAGCCCAAAACGAGGTAGTTTGTAAATATTAGTCAGCTTATCCTCTGTCAGATATTCGGGATCACTGGTAAAGGCAAACCTATAGTTCAATTCATTCAGAACCTGGATCTCCCGCTCACTGTAATCTCCGTTCGGATAGGCAAAGCAAGACACCTCACCAGAGGTCCATGATTCGAGCTTTTGCTTCGACAGCTCTAGTTCACTGAATATCTGTTCATTACTGCAGTTTATAAGTATAGGATGTGAGTGAGTATGTCCTCCTATTGTAACATATCCGGATTTCGAAATCCGCCTGACCTGCTCAACTGTCAGCGCTTCTCTTGGCAGTACGATCTCCCGTTTTATTTCATTTACAAGCGACAATCTTTCTTCATTAGAGACCCTTTTCAATCGCGCCTTTGGAGGCAATTCGTAATTCAGTTCTTTCGCTTT
>NZ_JSYF01000220.1:0-4643 GCF_054824225.1 Pontibacter sp. HJ8 | reverse complement strand
TCCCCCTTCGAAGGGGGCAGGGGGATGACTACTCAGCAACTATGCAACAAGAACTAAAGCCATACCAATGACAAGCTCCCCTCCTTGGATAAGGAGGGGCAGGGGTGGTTGGACCCGGTAGAGCAAAAACATGAATTGTTACGAGTGCGAAGACAGCTAATGTCGAACTACTCCCAGTCATTAGGTGCGGCTGAGAGCGTTCCAAAGAAAGAGATGAAACTAGAAATATATAAGACTTAGGATTGGAGGTATATTCGCAGCAAGAGAAAGCTCAATAACTGTGGTTCAAATTAAATCAGGTATAGCTGAAAACAAAGGAGCCCGGCACATGTGCCGGGCTCCTGGAAAGTATAAAGAAAAAGAATTCTACCTGTTGCTGGTGGTTCTGCCGGTGGCCGGGGTTATGCCTTGAGGGAAATTGGGAAGACCGAGGTCACTTTTCCGGCCTGCCAGGTGTAGCCCCGTATCCACATACTCACTGTCCGTTCCTTTCAGGTTTGGTTTGCTGATGACGCCCAGGTGAATGTTGTCCTGGCGGGCAACATACATCCTGCCATCCGGGCCGAGCTGTAACGCGCCGATACGGGGGCTGCCGGAAGTACCTACTACGACAGCCGATTTGGCGATAGCGTCTTCATCGCCTGCCTGCAGGTCGAACTGAATGATCTGTGCCTTGCCGCCTCCTTTTCCGTTGGCTGTGCCATACAGCAGCTTGCCATCCGGAGAGAAACAAACACCATACGCTTCTTCGAATCCTCTCAACAGGATTGGCTCTGACACCACACCGGTACTGCGGTCGAAGCGGAGTACTTCAAAATTGCTGTCACTGTCCCAGAGTGCCGCAGCGAGCCGGGTACCATCGGGTGAGGGAACCAGGTAGCCAATGGCTTTGCGGTGAGCGCCACCATGTACGGTACCTGCATTGCTGAAAACCGGTTCTGCACTCACACCCTCCGCTGAGACCAGGTAAGCCATATACGCATTGCTGTTCCAGCGGTGCGCGATCACCCACCAATCCCGGTTGTTGCTGTGGCGTATGGCAGTGAGCTTTTCGGTAGCAGGCGCAATCAGAAAGACATTCCGGGCAGTAACAGCGCCGTTGCCTTCATCTTTGGTCATGTTCACGACACTGTAGCGCAAGCCATTGGACTGCGCCTGAATATCGGTCGTGAAGATGTAGAAGACACTGTCTGTCGCAGGCTTGGGTATGATGAGAGCCGATTGAGTGGAGGACTTCATCCCCATCAGGCCGTTGCCGTTTGGCATCACCCGGTGGTGGCGGTTCCAGACGGTAATCCCATTGGTATAGAAGAGCAGGTTGCCGTCTTTGTCAGAAATGGTAGCGCTGCCTTCTTCCGTCTGCAGCCTGCTGTTCGTTACCGGTGTTACGCTCCCATCCTTGAATACAAGCCCGGCACCTTTGCCAAAGAACCAGTTGGCTGTTTTTTGTCCCTGCGCAAACGCTGTGAAGGTACCCAACGTCAGAACCAGGGCCGTCGCGATACTTTTATACTGAATCATATGCGATAGTTTTCTATATAACGTTCCTATTGCAAACTGAGTGCCAAGGTATAGCAGTACCCCTGATGGTCAGGTATGGCAAGCCTGGAAGCAGGATATATAGATTCCGACAAATAAGTGTTTATTGGCAGGTATAGCTTAGCGCTCCTCCTGCATTACCGCTTCCTGCTCTGTCACCAGCTTGAGCTCCGGATACAGGGTGAGCAGCTTCAGCAAAACTCCGTTTGTCCAGCCAAATCCATCCTGATTGGGATATTCTCCCCCGCCTGCTTCCAACTCCAGATTTTCTACGTTATACTTCTCTACCAGCTTGCCCGTATTCTGATATACTTCTGTGTTCAACGTAACCCAGCGGGAGGCTATTGTACCGGCCAGCTCCTGATGCCCGTAGTTGCGCAGTGCCTGTATGCTCATCCACTGCAGGGGTGCCCATCCGTTGGGTGCGTCCCATTGCTGATCGGTGTCCCCGCGCGTAGTGGCCAGGCCACCGGGCTTCAGGAAGTCAGCCTGCAGGCGCTGTGCCACGGCAGTAGCCTGCCGCCGTTTTGCCATGCAAAAGTAGAGCGGGTATACGGCAGCCAGCGTCGGAATACGGGTGGTCGTTCCTTTTACAAAATCATAGTCGTAGAAGAAGTTGTCGGCTTCGCTCCAGGTATACCGGAGCAAGGCTTTGCGGCGTGCCTTTGCTTTCTTTTTGTATTGGCGCGCTTCTGCTCCGTTGCCATCCAGTTCCGCCATCTCTGCCAGGGTCATTTCCATATGGAAAAGTAAGGAGTTAAGGTCTACCGGTACAATATCAGTGGTATGGATGGTGCCTAGGCGCTGGCCATCGGCAAACCAGCGGCTGCTGAAGTCCCAACCCGATTCAGCTGCTGCCCGGAGGTGGCGGTATACCTCCTCCGGTTGCCGCCCGGATTCGCGGGCAATTTGCACGTCTTCCTTGTAGGCTTCCGGGCGCGGGGCTGGCTGATCATCCCAGTAGCGGTTGAGGATACTGCCATCGGGCAGGAGCACTACCCGGCGGTGTGCCGGATTGGCGGCAGAGAGTGTGGCCGCGCCCTCCATCCAGAAAGCATATTCTTTCCGGAGAGCAGGCGCATACTTTTGCAGTACCTGTTTGCCCTGCTCCTGAGCCAGGACACGCAGCATAAGCGCGAAGAATGGCGGCTGGGAACGGCTGAGGTAGTAAGTCCGGTTGCCGTTGGGTATATGGCCGGTGGTGTTGATCAGGTGGGCGAAGTTATCCACCATGTTCTGGATTAAGGCTGTTTGCCCGCTCGCCTGAAGGCCCAGCATCGTGAAAAAGCTGTCCCAGTAATAGATTTCCTGGAAGCGCCCTCCGGGAACTACATAGGAATGGGGCAGCCGGAGCAGGGACCCGCCGCCTTCGTCGGGCTGGCGGGTCAGGACGGGCCAGAGCTCGCCGATATGCGCTGTAACGGATAAGCTGGTATCAGTGATATAGCCGGAGGATGCCTGTGTCGGGAGCAGAAAATGCTGTCGAACAAAAGCCTTCAGGTCAAAATCAGGCTGCAGCTTTTGCTGCCGGTAAGCCTGCAGGATCTGTTCAGGCGCCTGCAGTGGCACACAGTCCGGAAAGGTTTTGGAATCGGGAAAAACAGGCAGTAATTGAACGTCTTTGAACAATTCTTCCAGGTCTGTCTCCGGGCGATATTGCGCCTGGAGCGGCAGCGAAGCAAAAATGTTTGCTAAAAACAAAAGGCTAAAAGTAAAGAGGAAGAATAGATTTTTTGACTTGCTGCGCTTCATGATCAGAGATGTTTTGATTTGTATAATTCTCTTACGGCAGAAGAAGCAAGGCGGCAATAATACTATCCTTCAGGCTATTGCGCAAGCGAATGCCGGCTGGTCTCCTTATTTCCCGAATAGCTACTGTAATTTCTTGAAATTGTATGTATCAGGGTGTCAGAACAGAATCGCTGCCAGGTATAAAAACAGAAAAGCAGGAGGCCGTTTGACTGGCTCCTGCTTTTCTGTGGTACTTGTAAGCTGTTGATTCCTTGGCTTATTGTGTAGTACCTCCGGTGGTGCTGCCACTGGTAGTGCCCGTTGTGGTGGTGCCGGAAGCATCAGTACCTGTGCCTCCGCTTGCTTCATCTCCTGTCGTGTCAGACGCTTCATCGCGATTCGTGTCATCTGATTCGATGGAAGTAGAGTCAGGCGTCGACTCTTTGGGCTCTCCTCCACATGATGTAAAGGTTACTGAGGCTCCCAAAAGGAGCGTGGCAGTAGCTAATGTCCATTGTTTTTTCATAGTGTATAATGGTTTGTGCGAAATTTATACAGTTGTGTAGGAGCTCAGGTACAAAAGACAGGCACTGCCAACAGATGGAGGGTTTCTGGCAGTAACCCAGCTTTTTGGTAACTTATCTGCCTGTTGTGCCTCCTGTAGTAGAACCTCCCGTAGTAGAGCCGGCCGTGGTAGCGCCAGTGGTGGATCCGGCAGTAGTTCCTGCTGTAGTACCATTCGTTGTCCCGGCAGTGGTACCCGTAGTGGAGGATCCGGTTGTTGTGCCGGTAGTTGTTCCGGCCGTAGTCCCAGTGGTTGAGCCGGTTGTGGTACTTCCTTCTAAACCTCCGGTATCTTCCGGCATTACGTATCCGTTGCCTTCCACACCTGTTTCCTGTGTATTACCCTGAGTAGATTCAGGTGGCATATCGGAATTGTTACCACCTTCCCCGCAGGAGGCCAGCAAAAGAGCAGAACCCATCAGGAAAGAGGCAGCTATGGATGTCAATTGTTTGTTCATAGCGAATCAGTATTAGAGTGTTGTACCCTCCTTTTACGATTCTGAGAATATTCTGCCCGGGAATTAAGTATTAAAAGAAGTGGACTTTATACTGAAAATAGTGATAAGTATATGGCGCAGGTTAGGCTATTGAGTTGATATTCTGCAGGAAACAGAATTTTTTAAAATTTGTAAATTATACAAATGCAAGACGCGGACTAGCGCCGTGACGGGTATTTCATAAAGGAAACCTGACCCATTGCGTCCTTTTCATACCGGGCTACATTGTACTGTTGATACTGCTGCTCAAAGTTCTCCTGCCCGGGTTGTACCTTGTCAGGTGCCGGCTGGTTGTTCAGGAAGAAATACACC
>NZ_JSYF01000219.1:0-27119 GCF_054824225.1 Pontibacter sp. HJ8 | reverse complement strand
CCGGTATTTCCGGATCCGAAAAGTGCGTAGAAAGTATAAAATGTTTATATTGTTGGATTGCCTGATGAAGACATTCCTCGTATAGCAGCTTTTTCGCCCCTTTACCAGCATGCAAAACCTGAAGCCTACACCTGTTCTCCATACTCCGGACGATCTTTTTAAGATTGACATCCACACGCACATTTTGCCTGCCACCTGGCCCGATCTGCGTGAGCGGTACGGTTATGGCGGCTTTGTGCGGCTGGAGCACCACAAGCCCTGCTGTGCCCGCATGATGATGGACGATAAGTTCTTCCGCGAGATACAGGACAACTGCTGGGACCCGAAGGTGCGCCTGCACGAGTGCAGCCGGCACCAGGTGGGCGTGCAGGTGCTGAGTACCGTGCCGGTCATGTTCAACTACTGGGCCAAGCCCGCCCATACCTACGACCTGTCCCGGATGCTCAACGACCACATTGCAGGTATAGTAGCCGAGTACCCGGATCGTTTTGTAGGGCTGGGCACCCTCCCGATGCAGGACACAGAGCTGGCGATCAAAGAGCTGGAGCGCTGTATGAAGGAACTGGGTATGGCGGGCGTACAGATCGGGACGAATGTGAATGGCTGTAACCTGGATGAACCAAAACTCTTCCCCATTTTTGAAGCCGCCGCCGCCCTGGGAGCAGCCGTTTTTGTGCATCCGTGGGACATGCTGGGCAAAGACCGCATGAGCAAATACTGGATGCCCTGGCTGGTAGGTATGCCAGCCGAGACCACCATGGCGATCTGCTCGATGATATTTGGAGGTGTGCTGGAGCGCTTGCCCAAACTGCGGGTGGCTTTTGCGCATGGCGGGGGCTCCTTCCCGGCCACCATCGGCCGCATTGCGCATGGCTTCGAAGTTCGCCCTGACCTGTGTGCGGTCGACAACAACGTGAACCCGCGCGACTACCTGGGCAGGTTTTATTTCGATTCGCTGGTGCACGATCCGCAGGCGCTGGACTACCTGGTCAACCTGGTGGGCGCCGGCAGCATTGCGCTCGGTACCGACTACCCCTTTCCGCTGGGCGAACCGGAGCCGGGCAAGCTCATCGAATCCATGCCGTACGACAAAGCCACCAAAGACCGCCTGCTCCACGGCACGGCCCTCGAATGGCTCAACCTGAAAAAAGAGCAGTTTGTGAAAGAGGCTGCTTCTGCTGCCAGGGAGAAGGTATAAGCAGTACTTTCCTCTCAACATTTCCTGTCTGATTTCTTATCTTGCAGAATAGAAAAGTGCTTAGCCTTTACAGGCAAAGCTAAATGATACCACACATCCGCACCCAAAAAATGAACTATCAGAATACCCTTGCCTTTGCGCAGGAGCAAGACCGGCAGGATCCGCTTAAGCACTTCAAAGACCGTTTTTATGCCCCTCAGGTAAATAAACAGGATGCTATTTACTTCTGTGGTAACTCCCTGGGGCTGCAACCGAAGTCGGCCCAGATGTACATCGACAACGAAATGTATAAGTGGGCGAACTTGGCTGTAGAAGGCCATTTCAAAGGTGAGGAGCCCTGGTTCAACTACCACCGGCTGCTGACAGACGGGGCCGCCCGCGTGGTAGGAGCCAAGCCGGAAGAGGTGGTGATCATGAACCAGCTCACGGTGAACCTGCACCTCATGCTCGTGTCGTTTTACAGGCCCGAAGGCAAGCGGATCAAAGTGATCATGGAAGGCGGGGCTTTCCCGTCGGACCAGTACGCACTCGAAACGCAGGTGAAGTTCCACGGCTATACCCCGGAGGAAGCGATCATTGAGTTGTTGCCGCGCGAAGGCGAGCATACCTTGCGCACCGAAGACATTCTGCAAAGTATACAGGATGCCGGCGATGAGCTGGCACTGGTGCTGATGGGCGGCATCAACTACTACACCGGGCAGGTATACGACCTGCAGGCCATCACCCAAGCGGGCCATGCGGCAGGTGCTGTTGTGGGCTTCGACCTGGCGCATGCTGCCGGCAACGTGCCGGTGCAGCTGCACGACTGGGAGGTGGACTTTGCTGTGTGGTGTACCTACAAATACCTCAATTCCGGCCCGGGTGGCACGGCGGGTGTGTTTGTGCACGAGCGCCACGCCCACAACCCGGACCTGCCGCGCTTTGCGGGCTGGTGGGGCCACGATGCCGGTTCCCGCTTCCAGATGAAGAAAGGCTTTCTGCCGATGGCCGGTGCCGAAGGCTGGCAACTGAGCAACGCCCAGATTCTGCCGATGGCCGTGCACCGTGCGGCGCTGGAGCTGTTCGATGAGGCAGGTATGGACAAACTCCGGGCGAAAAGCGAAAAACTGACCGGCTACCTGGAGTACCTGATCGATGATGTGCACGTGGGCAAAGAGGTGCTGGAGATGATTACGCCGCGCGACCCACAGGCCCGGGGCTGCCAGATATCCATACTGGTAAAAAAGAATGGCCGGGAGCTGTTCAACAAACTGATGGGAGCCGGTATCATCGTCGATTTCCGGGAGCCAAGTGTGATCCGCGTCGCACCTACGCCGCTTTACAATTCCTTCGAAGAGGTATACCGGTTTTCCGAAATACTGCATGCCTGCCTGGAAGGAGCTGATTCCTAAGTAAAATCAGCCACTGGCAGAAAACAAAAGCAGGGGATGTACAGAGGGGCTACAGGTATGCTATTCACCAGGAGGGATAACGGCCCAGTTTTCATCTCTCCTGACGGATAGCCGGGTTATGCGGTTGAATAAGGCCGGCACCCACCTGCAATTAGCCTTGTAAAAGCTACCTTTTTAGTTGATAAGCGCTTATTTTTGTAAACCAATGCCTTCTGCTATCAGCATAAAATACTATTTCCGATACCCTTTGATGTGGGTCATGCTGCTTTGGGCGCTTACTTTGCCCGGGCATGAGCTGGCCGTGTATAGTTTGTTGGTAAAAGGATCTATTGCTGAAGTTGCCGCTGGTTTGGGAATAGCGCCTGCCGGAGAAGACACCGGCTCTGTGAAGAAACCGGCGGTACAGGTATTTGAGGATGCCAAGGCCTCATCTTCTGTTGTGCTGAGTCCGCTGCAGACCATTAGGGCCTCGCTGCTGCGGTTGGCCTTTTTACCCCCTTCTGTTGACTTCCCGATCTGTGCTTCTGAGGCTATAGGGGGCGAACGGATCGCGCAATTATTCCTGATCAGCTTACTGCCGAATGCCCCGTAGGCGGAACATGCTCTTCCCGCTCTGATGAAGCAGGCTATTTTGATAGGCTATACCTGCTAAGAAACCTGTAGGCTGTATGCACGCTGCCTGCAACAAATTTTCTGATGCCAGAGGCGTTGCTGCCTAAAGCACCTGCTCTCATGGCGGGTAGCCGTAATGCCCGGCGCCAGAGAGCCTGTCTCTTACCTGGTGTTACCCGGAACAGGCTAACTATTCAAGTATACTGTAGGCTCTCATTCACTACAGCGGACAGTATACGCTCACTTATTCTCACAAAGGTTAACAACAACATTATATGACACACCTTCCCAACTTAGTCATGGACCTGGGACTAATACTTGGTGCTGCAGGCATCATGACACTCGTCTTTAAGAAGCTAAAGCAGCCGCTGGTATTGGGTTATATCATAGCAGGGCTGCTGGTAGGGCCACACTTCAACTTGTTCCCTACCATCGTTGAGATCGAGAACATCAACGTATGGGCTGAAATAGGCGTAATTTTTTTGCTGTTCACCCTGGGGCTGGAGTTCAGCTTCAAGAAACTGGTGAAAGTAGGCGGGTCCTCTTCCATCATGGCCCTGGTCGAAGTGGTGGTCATGCTGCTGCTGGGCTACCTCACAGGCAAGCTGCTGGGCTGGTCTACCATGGACAGTATCTTCCTGGGCGGTATCTTGTCCATTTCCTCCACAACCATCATCATCCGGGCTTTCGATGAGCTGGGTGTGAAGTCGCAGCGGTTTGCAGGCCTCGTGTTCGGGGTACTCATTGTAGAAGACCTGGTGGCGATCCTCCTGATGGTATTGCTCTCTACCCTGGCCGTGAGCCAGCAGTTTGCCGGCACCGAAATGCTGGCAGCGGTGCTCAAGCTGGCCTTCTTCCTGGTGGTATGGTTCCTGGCCGGTATCTTCCTGATTCCCACGTTCCTGCGAAAAGCAAGCAAACTGATGAACGATGAGACGCTGCTGATCGTGTCCATCGCCCTTTGTTTCCTGATGGTCATACTGGCGGCGCAGGTAGGGTTTTCGCCGGCGCTGGGGGCATTTATCATGGGGTCTATCCTGGCTGAAACGACCAAGGCAGAAAAAATTGAACACCTGGTGGCATCCGTAAAAGATCTGTTCGGGGCTATATTCTTCGTGTCAGTAGGTATCCTCATCAATCCCGAAACGATCTTGTCTTATGCCGGGCCGATTGCACTGATTACCGTGGTGACGATTGTGGGCAAAATGGTCAGCATTACGGGCGGCGGCCTGATGGCAGGGCAGGGGTTAAAGACTTCGATCCAGTCAGGTATGAGCGTTTCGCAGATCGGGGAATTCTCTTTTATCATCGCCACACTGGGGCTCACCCTCAATGTAACCAGCGACTTTCTATACCCGGTGGCGGTGGCCGTTTCGGCGATCACAACTTTTACAACACCTTACATGATCAAGCTCTCTGAGCCATTCCACAAGTCTATCGAACGGGTATTGCCGGCCAAATGGAAGCGCTCACTGAACGAGTATAGCTCAGGCGCCCAAACCATCAGCACAACCAGTGACTGGAAGCTGGTGCTCAGATCCTATACCATCAACCTGGTCGTGTACTCGGTCATCATGATTGCGATCGTCCTGCTCTCGATCAGGTACCTGTACCCGTTGGTGACCGAACATCTGATCAGCGGCATCTGGGGTGACATTACGGCTGTCGCCATCACCCTGAGCTTTATGGCACCTTTTCTTTGGGCGCTGGCGGTGCATCACCCGCAGAAAGAAGCGCAGGGGCGCATCTGGGCCAACAAAAACTACCGTAGCCTCATCATTGTGCTCGAATTTATCCGGATCGGTATTGCGATTCTGTTCATTGGCTTCCTCCTGAATCAGGTGTTCTCCGTGCTGGTAGCGATTGTGGTAGGGCTGTTTATCGTGTGCCTGCTGGTTGTTTTTTCGAAAAGAATTCAGAACTTCTACATCCGGATAGAAAACCGGTTTATGTCTAACCTGAACGCCCGCGAAATCAGTGCGGCCAGCAAAATGACCCATACGCTGGTGCCCTGGGAGGCGCACCTGACCAGCTTTGATGTTTCGCCTGAGTCGGCCGTAGTAGGCAAAAGCCTGGTGGAGCTGCAGATCAGGGAAACGTATGGCGTGAATGTTGCGGTGATTGAGCGGGGAGACAGAACCATCATGGCGCCTACCCGGTATGAAAGGATTTTCCCGGATGATAAGATCTATATTTTCGGAACCGACGAACAAATAGAGACAGTCAGGCAACTTATTGAGTCGAAGGTCGTGCCTGAGCTAAACGGCGAAGCCGGAAAAGAAGAGATCCGGCTTCAGAAGCTCGTTGTATCGGCCGGATCGATGCTGCTCAACAAAACAGTGCGCGCATCCGGTGTCCGGGAGAAAACGAAAGGGCTGATCGTAGGTATAGAGAAGAAAGGGGAAAGAATACTCAACCCCGACTCAGAATTGGTGATCGAGGAAGGGGATATCCTGTGGATCGTGGGAAGCCCCTGGCGGATCAGGCAGCTGGAAGCAGCCAAGGAACTGGTTGTGTAAATAATTTTAAAGCTATACCTGCCTGATTATTCGTAAAGAGCTGTTTATAGCCAGCTATTGATGTTTTAACTAGAACTGCATGCGAAAAATAGAGCACTGGATCGAGGAAACGCTGAATCTGTCAGCTGAAACCCAGGAAAACATCTTGATGTCCGTTGTTGTGTTGCTGGCGCTATGGGTCGCCAGCCGGTTGCTGCTGCGGGTGGCAGCCAGGCAGCAGACGGATTCTAGGAAGCAGTACCAATGGCGAAAGACCACCAACTATACCATTACCGGCCTTGGTATCATATTCCTGGCCAATATCTGGTTCGATGGTTTTCAATCCATTGCCACCTTCCTGGGTTTATTTGCGGTTGGCCTGGTGGTAGCTTTGCGCGATCCGATCCTGAACATGTTTGGCTGGGTATTCCTGATGTGGAAGCGGCCTTTCAAGGTAGGGGACAGGATCAAGATCAGCAATCATACCGGCGATGTGATCGATATTACCTTCTTTCAGTTCACCCTGAATGAATTGGGGGAGTGGATAGATTCCGAGCAGGCAACCGGGCGGGTGGTGCACATACCCAATAGCCACGTTTTCACGCAGCCACAGGTAAATTATAACTACGGTTTTCCGTACCTGTGGCACGAAGTGCAGGTGCGCATCACCTTTGAGAGCAACTGGCAAAAAGCCAAAACCATACTGGAGGCAATCGGCAACCGGAATACAGAGAAGTTAAGCAAAGAAGCAGAGCAACGGGTCCGGATAGAGTCGCAGCGGCATCTGATCTTCTATCGCAGCTTCGATCCGAAGGTCTTTATGAAAGTCCGCGAAAACGGCATCCAGCTGACCATACGCTACCTGAGCAACCTGAACGGCCGCCGTGACAGCGAAAACCACATCTGGGAAGAAATACTGACGCAGTTTCAGGCAGCTCCCGATATTCATTTTGCATACCCAACTACCCGTTTTTACAATTCCCAGGAAGAACAGGGTAAAGAGATTTCAGCAAAGAGACCGTCGTCCAGCATGTACTAATTGTAAAAGCCCGGGGGCCCGCCGCTATACCTGTTACAGGTATAGCGGCGGGCCCCCGGGTTTACTTGTCGACGGTGGTTCAGGACAGCGTTATCTGTTGTCTTGGTTTTCGTCTTTGAGTGGCTTTTCCAGGTCGTTTCGAATCTCTCTGGTAGCATCTTTAAACTCGCGGATACCGCGCCCTAAACTTCGTGCCAGTTCAGGTATACGCTTGGCACCGAACAGGAGAAGAATGGCGAACATGATTAACACCATTTCGGAGCCGCCTATATCTCCAATAAATGTGAAGATGGTGAAGTTTTCCATTGTTATTACTGTTAAAGGTTTGCTGATTGAATTTTTGATTTGGTTTTTTGCTGCAGGAACCGTTTCCTGTTTTACAAGAAGTGCTGCGGCAAGCGTTTTGAAAGAGGGCCTGGAGTACTAAAGCCCGAGACCTTGTACCTGTAAGCAGGCAACGGCCTTACCAGCTGGTTTTGCAGCCAGGGTCGCAGACGCAATCCTTTGTGGTATCTACCCCAGTGGTGATGCACAACAAGCAACAGGAGCCTGCTAGTGCGCCAATTCAGGTAAGAATTGATTCGGCTGAAGTTTTCTGCATATCACGTATAGCATTCCCGCAGCATCCGGATGGTTGTGCTTCTCAGAGGAAAGGAATGCGTATACCTGCCTCCCGCTAGATGCGGCAGGTATATGCGCAATAAAAATGGGGGCTAGGGAGCGTTCGGTTGTATGCTGGAGAGGAAAAGGCGTTCTATATAGCTTCTGCCCTCCTGCTTTGTGAGGTACGCAGGTACAAACTCATCGATAGGTGCAGCAAAGCAGTGTATTGGCGGCAATGGTGCCGCTTCCTCCTGCAGCAGGTTGGTAACGAAGGGGTTGGATACATTGGCATCCGTGGAAATATGCTGCCCTTTCTTTTTGAGTTTACCCGGGAGCTTAAAATCCGGGTTGAAGTGCACACTAGTGGATGTGTAGCTTGTGCAGGTAGGCACAGAATCCAATGCCTGCGTTCCCTGGCCTGTGAGCAGGATCGCCCAAAGCAAGGATACAGACAGCAACAAGTGCCTGATGCAGGAGGGTTTGGTTCTGATTTTAGACATACACACGTACTAATGTACTGCCTTCTATTCTAGGATGACAACAAAATGGGAAACATGGTTCTATGTTACCCATTTTGTTTTGAATTCCCCTTATTTATGGAGCGCAGCACTCAGCTTTTTTCCATTTCATACACCCTGGTTTCTTTTCTGAACTGCTTCATACGCCCGAAATAATCTTTCGCAGCGGCCTTTACCTTCGGCGACAACAGTAGTGCCGAGACCATGGTAGGTATAGCCATCATAGCGTACATCCCGTCGATCAGGGCGATAACAGCAGTGATGGTGGCGGTAGCTCCAAACACAATGGTGGCCACATAGAAGTAGTTGTACAGATGTTTATACTTGGCGCCAAACAGGTAACTGAAGCACTTAGTGCCGTAGTAGGAGTAGGAGAACAGGGAGGTAAAGGCAAAGATCAGCACACACAGCACCAGCACATAGTTTCCAAAGACCGGCATGGCGTTGTTGAAGGCCATGGCCGTGATCGTCACGCCGCTGGCCCCGGAGGTTTGCCAGGTGCCGGTCACAATGATGGCCAGGCCCGTAAGCGTACAGACTACAATCGTATCGATAAAAGGACCCAGCATGGCGACCAGGCCTTCACGGATCGGTTCGTCGGTTTTAGCGGCGCCGTGCATCATGGAGGCCGTTCCTATACCTGCCTCATTCGAAAACGCAGCCCGGCGTGCTCCCGCTATGATAATGGCTCCTACCGCCCCGCCCAGCATGGAATCAGCTTTAAACGCATCGGTAAAGATCAGGGCAAACGCATCCGGGATATTGGTATAGTTGACAAACATGATGTAGAATACTGCCAGCATATACATCACGACCATGCCCGGTACCATTTTGCCGGCCACATGGCCGATGCGCTGTATGCCTCCGAAGATAACGAGGGAAGTAATGAAGACGAGGACCAGTCCGATGGTCAGGTTGGTATAAAAAGCATCGCCTGAGCTAAAGCCGTTGGGCACAAGCACCACTTCTCGTATCACCTGCGTCAGCTGGTTGGCCTGGAAGATGGGCAGGGTGCCGAACAGGCCGGCAACGGCGAAGAAGACAGCCAGCGGCTTCCATTTCTTTCCGAGACCTGTTTCAATAACGTACATTGGTCCGCCTTCCAGGTGCCCTTTGCTGTCGTAGCCGCGGTACATCACCGACAGCGAACAGGTAAAGAACTTGGTAGCCATCCCCACAAAGGCGCTCACCCACATCCAGAAGAGCACGCCGGGGCCGCCAATGGCAATGGCTACGGCCACCCCGCTGATGTTGCCCATACCTACTGTAGCAGCCAGCGCAGCCGACAGCGCTTCGTAGTGGTTGATATCGCCCGGATCATCCGGATCGTCGTACTTGCCGCGCAGCACGTTGATGGCGTGGCGCATGTACCGGAAAGGCAGGAATCCGGAGTAAAACATGAAGTAGAAACCACCCCCCATCAGCAATACCAGCAAAGGCATACCCCAGGCGGCGTCACTGAAACCGACTAATAAACTTTCTAAATCTTTCAATGTTACTAAGGCTATCGAAGCTGTAAAGATAAGCACCTGAGTCGAAATTTCGTATGAATGTTTGCCAAGGTGCCTGCCGCTCAGCTGCTTTTGCAGTTACTGCCCAACTTAACCCACGAATTATTACATGGATCCCTACATCATTGCACTTACGATAATAGGTTTTGCGGCACTGGCGATGGCGTGGGTTCCTGCTATCCTGGAAAAAAGCTTTCTGTCCTACCCAATCATATTCCTGCTGGTAGGAGTCATTCTTTACAGCCTTCCTCTTGACCTTCCTTTGCCGGATCCCATGTGGCAGGAGAACTATGTGGTGCACCTGACGGAGCTCAGCGTGATCATTTCACTGATGGGCACGGGCCTCAAGATCAGGCGCAAATTCAACTGGAAAAACTGGCAGATCCCGTTCCGGCTGGTCAGTATCACGATGCTCCTGTCGATCGGTATACTGGCTGCTATGGGCTGGTGGCTGTTGGCGCTGGCACCGGCGGCGGCGGTGTTGCTGGGAGCCGTCATCGCTCCCACAGACCCTGTGCTGGCCGAGCAGGTACAGGTAGGTCCGCCCCACGATACGGAAGAGGACGATGTGCGCTTTTCGCTCACGGCAGAGGCCGGCCTGAACGATGGGATGGCGTTCCCGTTCACCTGGCTGGCCATTGTCATGGCGGTCGCAGTGGGTACCCAGGAGCCATGGCTCGAAGAGTGGGTGCTGCGGGATCTGATTTACCGCATCGTGGTCGGGGTAGGGATGGGCTACCTCATCGGCCGGGGGCTGGCCTACCTGATCTTCTATCTTCCTCCCAAGGTAAACTTCCCTAAGACCCGCAATGGCTTTGTGGGCTTATCTGCCACGCTGATATCGTATGGGCTGACGGAAATCGCAGGCGGGTATGGCTTCATGGCTGTCTTTTTTACCGCCCTCACCATGAGCAGTTACGAAGAGGAACACGCATACCATACCGAGATGCACGACTTTGTGCTGCAGGTAGAGCGCATCATCATGATGGTCCTTCTCATACTGTTTGGCGGGAGTCTGGTGAGCGGCATTCTGGACCATCTCACCTGGAACGATGTATTGATAAGTCTGGCCTTTTTGTTTATAGTACGCCCTTTAGCCAGCCTGGTGGCTATCTACAACGTGGGTTGCTCCTGGCGCGAAAAGATGGCCATCAGCTTCTTCGGTATACGGGGCATCGGATCTTTCTTCTACCTGTCCTTTGCCTTGTCTAAAATCGACTTTGCAGATGCCGACCGGCTGTGGTCTATTGTGGCCTTCATCGTGCTGGTTTCCATCATCCTGCATGGCGTTTCGGCCTCCCGCGTCATGGACCACCTGGACCTGAACCGGCGCAAACCTTACCGCCAACCTCAAAAGTTGCAGCCGGCGAATCAGGACGCTGAAAAATTATAAGAGAAGAGAAGAACAAACATGGAAAGTAAAAAGGAAACGGCCCTGACAAGACTGGATATGCCTGATGCGGAGGTATACTACAACCCAGCGTTTTTTGCGAAAGCCGAAAGCGACCTATACCTGGAAAGGCTGCAACAGGAAGTAGACTGGCAGCAGGAAAGCATCCGGATGTTTGGCAAGCAGCAGCTCCTGCCGCGCCTCACGGCCTGGTACGGCGACAAAGGCTATACCTATTCGGGCCTCTACAACGCGCCCCAGCCCTGGCTGCCGGTGCTGCTGGAGCTCAAAGAGCGGGTAGAACAGGCCACCGGCCACCGGTATAACAGTGTGCTCCTCAACCACTACCGCCACGGGCAGGACAGCATGGGCTGGCACGCCGACGACGAGAAATCACTGGGGCCAGGTATAGCTTCGCTGAGCTTTGGCGGAGAGCGCGGCTTCGCTTTCCGGCATCGCACCCGCCAGGACCTGCCTACCGCGAAGCTGGTGCTGCAGCATGGCAGCCTCTTGCTCATGCAGGGGCCTACGCAGCTGCACTGGCACCACCAGCTGCCCAAGACCAGCCGGGCCATACAACCCCGCATCAACCTGACCTTTCGTACCGTTTTAGCGTAGAGGAATAGCCCGGGCAAGGGTTGCCTTTCCCGAATGTAAACCGTTTCTTTACAGGAACAAGTAGCCTCGCTGGAACAAATGACCGAGAGAAAGAACATCACCATCATGGGAGCCGGACTGGTCGGTTCGCTGTTGTCGCTATACCTGGCCAAGCGGGGCCACAAAGTCGACCTGTACGAGCGGCGTCCGGATATGCGCAAGACCCTGCTGGATGGTGGCCGTTCTATTAACCTGGCGCTCAGCGACCGGGGCTTCCGGGCGCTGCGCGGTATCGGCATAGAAGAGGAGGTGCGCCAGGTGGCTATACCTATGCACGGGCGCATCATGCACGATGAGGAAGGCAGGCTGACGTTTCAGCCCTACGGCAAGGAAGGGCAATTCATCTACTCGGTTTCCAGGGCGGGATTGAATGCCGCCCTCATGGATATCTCGGAGCCGAACCCCGACATCACCTACCACTTCAACCGGCAGCTGCTGGACCTGGATTTGCATCAGAACAAAGCCACCCTGCGCAATCACGAAACCGGAGAAACAGAAAGCCTCGAGGCCGAGTTGTTGTTCGGAGCCGATGGCGCTTTCTCGATGGTGCGCAATGCCATGCAGAAAACGGAGCGCTACAACTACTCCCAGAGCTACCTCGAGTACGGCTACAAAGAGCTGACCATACCTGCGGCGGAAGACGGAAGCTGGCAACTGGAGAAAAACGCCCTGCACATCTGGCCACGCGGCAACTACATGATGATTGCCCTGCCCAACCTGGACGGAAGCTTCACCTGTACCTTGTTCTTCCCCTATGAGGGTCCCCTTTCCTTTGAAAATATCAAAACAGACGATGACCTGCTGGCCTTTTTCCTGCAGGCTTTCCCGGATGTGGTCGCTTTGATGCCTGATCTGGCCCAAGAGTATTTCTCGAACCCTGTCGGCACACTGGTTACCGTCAAGTGCTTCCCCTGGTCTTATAAAGACAAAGCGCTGCTGATCGGAGATGCCTGCCATGCGGTCGTACCGTTCTATGGACAGGGGATGAATGCCGGTTTTGAGGATATTACTGTGCTGGACCAGATGCTCGAAAATTTTGACGGCGACTGGGAGAAGCTCTTTCATGCGTTTGAGCGCAGGCGTAAACCCGACGCCGACGCCATTGCGGACCTGGCGGTGCTGAACTTCATCGAGATGCGCGACAAGGTAGCTGACCCCCGCTTTTTGCTGCGCAAGAAAATCGAATCCAAAATCAACCAGCAGTACCCCGACAAGTGGATCCCGCTCTACTCCATGGTGACCTTCACCGATCTGCCTTACTCCTACGCCCTCGAAACAGGCCGCCTGCAGGACGAGATCATGCAGAAGGTGATGAAGCACATCCACTCCGTAGAAGACTACGAAAAGCCGGAAGTACAGAAGCTACTCGAAAAGCAGCTCATCCAAAAGGAGAGGCTCAAAGGGTATCAGGGGCAGCGGGTATAACACGAACGCAGTATAAACAGACGCCAGTCGAGGTCTGCCCTTGTCAGCGGCAGACAATCAGGGATTTATACTGCTTTCGCCTAATGGCACGTTAGTTGTTAAAAGAAACCAGGTCACACGGCCTTTGCCTGAACAACCATTTTGCCGGATTCAGGTATAGCTTAAGTGACAAATGGAGTAGCTGGCCTACTTTTAACCTAATTTCAACTCAAATTTAATTCCCCGAATTTTATGACGATCCTACATAAACTGAAAGCTACTGCTGTGGCAGGGCTTGTATTAGGCGCTGTTTCGTTTTCAGGTGCTGCCGTGGCGCAGCAAAAGAACCCGCCAAAGCAAAAGGCTACTCCGCCGGCAGCTCAGCAACAACCGCAGGCTATTTCGGATGCCGATCTGCAGCAGTTTGTAGATGCCAGCTCCCGCCTGATGGAACTACAGAAGGCGAATGAGCAAACGATGCTCACCATACTGCAGGAAGAAAAGCTGAGCGTTGAAAAGTTTAACGAACTGGCACAGGCGCAACAACAGCAGAAACTGGAAACGGCCACTGCCACGGCCGAAGAGAAGGCCGCTTTTAACAAAGCGATAGGCCGTATGATGGAAATGCAGCCTACCATTGAGCAGGACATGCGTCAGGCGATCCAGAAAGACGGGATGACCATGGAGCGTTACGAACAGATCATGCTGGCGTATCAGCAGGATACGGCTATCCAGGCCAAAATACAGAAGATGATGGGCTTGTAAAGTGCATCTTCCGGTAAACAAAAAAGGCCTTGCTACCAGTAGCAAGGCCTTTTTTGTTTAGTTCTGCGTAAACTCCAGGATCTTGAAGGTCTTCGAGCGCCTGTCAAAATAACCGTAGTGCAGCTTGTTGCCGTAGCGGTAGAGGGTCTTATAGTCAGGTGTTTGTTTGAGCTCTTCCTCGTATGCCTCAATCTTGTCCTGCACGGTGGCAGCCGTGCTGTCAGAGGCGGCCTTGTTTAAGGTCTCGCGATCCAGCACAGCCCGGAAGTAGGTGCTTATGCCCGGCCCGGTTGGCTCCCCGTTCCTGCTGTAATACGGGTCATAATAATACCTGTTGTAGGGTGACATGCTCGATGCATACGGCAGGGTATAGGCGGGCACCCAGCGTCCTGGCATCATGAACAGGCCACGCGAGGTTTGTATGTAGCGGTCCGGTGTACGTACCATGCGCGTCGGATCGGGGTTGTTGCGGGAGCTTGGGGGCTGGTACGATCCGATGGTCAGCTGCAGGGTGCTGTCGCTGAAGGCATCTACCGTAATGGCCGGTTTGCCACTCGACAGGTTGCGCATCACCTTGGAGGTCTTCTCGATCACGCTGCTGCCGGATGAGAAAAGCGCACTGGCTCCCCGCTGGTGTACCGGCGTTGCCTTGATGTCAATTTCCTGATCTCCGGTATAGTTGTACTCCTTGATGGGCTTCAGCGTGTTGAAGTCATACGCGGTCAGGTTAAACTTGTCTTTGTTCAGCTGTACCCGGAAGAGCATGTCCTGGTGCAGGAAGGAGTTGAAGTGCGGCTCATTTTTGAGTTCCAGCGCCGGCAGCATGCGGTACGTGGTCTGGCCACTTGGCCAGTCCAGGGTCAGGATCTCCGTCGTCGTTTCCTTGCCTTTTCCTTTCAGGGAATACCCGTCGAAGATCATGTAGATCTTGTCGCCCCGCGTATAGATCTTGCTGCGGTGATGGCCGGCAAATACGGTGCGTTCCAGATCCGGATGCACGAAGATCAGTTCGCTTTGCCGTTCGTGCCGAGTGCGGGTGCGCGGCATCTCGGCGGAGGAGAATGTCTTCTTTTCGTAATAGGACTCGTCCAGCTCACGGTACAGATGCAGGTTCTCCTTTTTGTCGGTGAACAGCATGTAGAAGTGGTCGGCATCGGCAAAGGCACCCACAAAAGTCTCCCCTCTGTCTTTCTTGATTGAGGCATCGGGCATGCTTCGGAAAGCGCCTGTGTAGCGGTCAACGGCAAAAGGACGGACATACTCCTTGTTGCCATTCATGAAGCGGCTGTAGAAGATGAACTCATTTTCCGTGACGCGGGTGCCCAGGATCTGCGGCTGCTGACTGAAGCGGTAGGGGATTTCCTGTGCTGCCACCAGCTGGCCGCCAGGGGAGACCAGGTTGAAGTATAGCTTGCCACCCTGGAAGAAGTATAAACAAACGTTGCCATCACCATCCGCCACAGACACCAGGTCCTCAGCACGGCGTATAGGCAGGTCCAGGTTTGCGAACTCCTGCTGGGCGCTTGCCTCAGTGGCAGCAAACCCCAGGAAGAGAAGGGCTAGAATTAACTTTCGCATAGATGTAGAAATAAGGATTTATACCTTTAAGATAGCAAATTTCTAGCCAAAATGTGCATTGCAGAAGGATAACTAGCAGAATAGAAAGCGCCTGACCTGACTTCGCTCCGATATAGCGGCGCCTCAGGTATAGCTTCGAAAACAAAAAGCCCGGCTAAGGTATAGGTATAGCCGGGCTTTCTGAAATAAGGTATAGCTTCTGTTAAAACTCTGCGTTCTTCGGGGTGCGTGGGAATGGGATCACATCGCGTATGTTGCCCATACCTGTTACGAACTGCACCATGCGCTCAAAGCCCAGACCAAAGCCGGCATGCGGACAACCTCCGAAGCGGCGCGTATCCAGGTACCACCACAGCTCTTCTTCTTCGATGCCTACGCTTTTCATACGCTCCACCAGGATGTCGATACGCTCCTCGCGCTGCGAACCGCCCACGATCTCGCCTATACCTGGGGCCAGGATGTCCATGGCAGCCACGGTCTTGCCGTCGTCGTTGAGGCGCATGTAGAAGGCCTTGATATCTTTCGGATAGTCGGTTACGATCACCGGCTTTTTGAAGTGCTTCTCTACCAGGTAACGCTCGTGCTCACTCTGCAGGTCGATGCCCCAACTCACGTCGTACTGGAATTTCTTCTTTTTGTAAGCAGGAGAAGCCAACAGAATCTCGATCGCTTCGGTATAGGTCACGCGCTCAAAGTTGCTGCCCACGACAAATTCCAGCTTTTCGAGCAGCGTCATTTCCTGGCGCTCGTTCTGCGGCTTGGCTTTGTCTTCCTCTGCCAGGCGCTGGCCCAGGAACTCAATGTCTTCGCGGTTGTGCTCCAGGGCGTAGCGGATGATGTATTTGATGAACTCCTCGGCCAGGTCGGCGTTCATTTTGAGGTCGTGGAATGCCATCTCCGGCTCGATCATCCAGAATTCGGCCAGGTGACGCGCCGTGTTGGAGTTCTCGGCCCGGAACGTCGGCCCGAAGGTATAGATGTCGCTGAAGGCCATGGCTGCCAGCTCGCCTTCCAGTTGGCCCGATACGGTCAGGTTGGTGGCTTTGCCGAAGAAGTCCTCCTCGTAGTTGATCTTGCCGTCTTCTGTGCGGGGTAGCTTGTCCAGATTGAAGTTGGTCACATGGAACATCTCGCCGGCACCCTCTGCGTCAGATGCCGTGATGATGGGCGTGTGCATGTAGACGAATCCCTTCTCGTTGAAGAACTTGTGTACGGCAAAAGCCAGGGTGTTGCGTACCCTGAACACCGCCCCGAAGGTATTGGTGCGGAAGCGCAGATGCGCGATCTCGCGCAGGAACTCCAGCGAGTGCGCCTTCTTCTGCAGCGGGTAGGTTTCCGGATCGGCTTTGCCGAGGACTTCGATCGTGTTGGCTACGACTTCAAAAGCCTGGCCCTTGCCCTGCGATGCCACCAGCTCGCCGGTGATGGCAACGGCAGCGCCGGTCGTAACGTCTTTCAACGCCTCATCACTGAACTTCGCTGCATCGGCTACTACCTGCAGGTTGTGGATGGTGGAGCCGTCGTTCACGGCGATAAAATTTACAAACTTGTTGCCGCGCTTGGTGCGTACCCAGCCTTTCAATACTACTTCCTTGCCTACCTCGGCACCGGTCAGCAGGTCTTTTACTTTCGTGCGTTGCATATGTGTGGTTGTTACAGCGTATCCGGATTGAAGTATCAAGATACAAGACTAAATCTATCCTTAACTAGTTATTTATCAGCCGTTCGGAAGCCATAAGAATAGCGGGCAAACCAAACAAGGGCTTTGTTGCGATGGTTGAGCCTACAAAGGTACTCCTAAAAAGTCTTGTGTCTCATGTCCTGCTACTTAAGTCTACCGGAAAATCCCTCAAAGTAACGATATTTTAACCTTTTTTGTAAATGCGAGTAAAATTATCCTAAATTTGAAGGTGCACGAACAGGCACTGAAATCCATATTTCCACTATGCAGCGACTCGATTTAAGGCAACTCTTATCCCAGAAGTTATCGCCGCAGCAGATACAATTTATCAAGCTGCTGCAGATACCTACTGTTGAGCTGGAAGCGCGCATCAAGGAGGAGATGGAGATAAACCCGGCGTTGGAAGAAGGCCGTGAAGAGGCCGACACCGAATACAGCGACACCGAAGGGGATGATTACGAAGGCGAAGAGGAATACGGGAAAGACGACATCGACCTCAACGACTACCTCAACGACGACGAGATAAGCGGCTACAAGATGCAGGGCGATCGCGGCGGAGAGGACGAGGATGACCGTGAAATGCCGATTGCCGTGACCACTTCCCTGACCGATAACCTGATGGACCAGCTGGGCTTCCTGGACCTGGACGACAAGCAATTCAACATCGGCATGCAGCTGATCGGCAGCATCGACAACGATGGCTACATTCGCCGCGAGTTGAGCTCCATTGCCAATGACCTGGCTTTCTCCCAGAACATCGAAACCTCGGAGGAGGAGATTGAGCAGGTGCTGCACATGATCCAGACCTTCGACCCGGCAGGTATAGCAGCCCGCGACCTGCCCGAGTGCCTGCTGCTGCAACTGCACCGCCGTGAGCAGGATGCGACCACAGTATTGGCAGAGCGCATCCTGAGCGAAACCTTCGATGAATTTACCAAAAAGCACTACAGCAAGATTCAGTCTAAGTTCGGGGTGACCGATGAGGAACTGAAAAAAGCCGTTGACGTTATCATTAAACTAAATCCGAAGCCGGGAGGAGCGGGTGCCGGCATGTCGCGGGTGCAGTACATCATCCCGGATTTTATTCTGACCAATGAGAACGGCCAGCTCCAGCTATCGCTGAACTCCCGCAACGCCCCGGACCTGCGCATCAGCCGCTCCTATGCCGACATGTTCGACGCCTATGACAAATCGGACAAAAAGGACAAGAAACTGAAGGAGACGGTCACCTTCGTGAAGCAGAAGCTGGATGCGGCCAAATGGTTCATCGATGCCATCCGCCAGCGTCAGAACACGCTGCTGCGCACCATGGAGTCCATCATCAAGTACCAGCACGAGTTCTTCCAGGAAGGCGATGAAAGCAAGCTGCGGCCGATGATCCTCAAAGACATTGCCGAAGATATCGGGATGGACATCAGTACCGTGAGCCGGGTAGCCAACAGCAAAGCCGTGCAGACCGAGTTCGGGATCTACCCGCTCAAGTATTTCTTCTCCGAAGGTATAGCCACCGACTCGGGCGAGGACGCCAGCAGCCGCGAAGTAAAGCACATCCTGAAAGAGATCATCGACAAAGAAAGCAAGCGCAAACCGCTCTCGGATGAGAAAATAGAGCAGATACTGAACGAGAAAGGCTATAACATTGCCCGCCGTACCGTAGCCAAATACCGCGAACAGCTCAACATACCGGTGGCGCGACTCCGCAAGGAACTTTGATTTGATTGTTAAATTGTTGATGGTTAAATTGTTGAATGGTTAAATTGTTGGGTGTAGGATTTGGGCAAGTATCAACCTGTTCCCTCAACTTCAACTTTTTAACTTCCCAACTTTCTAACTCCTAAACTCTTAAACTCTCTAACTCCTAAACTTGAACCGCTCTCTTGCCAGGCTCTTATCGGTTGTGTTTCACCCGCTGCTGCTGCCTACCTACCTTTTTGCCTTCATCCTTTACTTCCTTCCGGTAGCTTCTATTTCATTGCCCTTGCAGAGCCGTTGGATCGTGCTGAGCATGATCTTCTTCACCACCTTCATCATACCTGGGCTGGGGGCTTTTGCTCTGTTCCGGACGGGCTTTATCGATTCTTATGAGATGGACCGGCGGGAGCAGCGCAGCAAGCCACTGCTGTTTACGGGTATCTGCTATTCGGTAACTGCTTACCTGTTCCACCGGGAGCCTGTCTTCGATCATTTGTTTTACTTTGTGATGGGCATCATTGCCGCCTCGGTGCTGCTGGCCTGGATCGTTTCGTTTTACTGGAAGATCAGTGCCCATGGCATCGGGTTGGGAGGCGTACTGGGTATACTGCTTGCCCTGCACAAAGTGCTGCCCGAGGCAGGACTGCTAACGCCAATTCTGGCTACCATCATCGTTTCCGGGGCAGTGCTTTCAGCTCGGCTTGCCCTGCATGCCCATACGCCGGCACAGGTATATACCGGGTTTGTTGCCGGTCTGCTGCTTGTCCTCACGGCCGCGGGTATCGCCCTCTAGCCGGTTTTTGCACTATAGGCCTATAATCTATACCTTTGGTTCTCTACAAAATAACGACAGACTATGAACTACGAGTGCCTGCTATATGACGTACAGGATGGCATCGCGACCATCACTTTGAATAGACCCGATGTTTTCAACGCTTTCAACGATCAGCAGAGTTACGACCTGCAGGACGCCCTGAAGCAGGTCACCCGTGACGACAGCGTGCGCGTGGTTGTCCTGACCGGAGCAGGCAAGGCGTTCTGCTCCGGTCAGGACCTCAAAGCCATCGCCAACGCCGACAAGCGCGACCTGTCGGAGTCGCTGGAGAAGCGGTATAATCCCATTATCCGGGCTATGCGCAACCTGCCCAAGCCGATCATCTGTAAGCTGAATGGAGTGGCAGCAGGTGCCGGCTGCTCGCTGGCCCTGGCCTGCGACCTGGTCATCGCTTCCACAGCCGCCAGCATGATCGAGGTGTTCGTGAATGTGGGACTGGTGCTGGATTCGGGCTCTTCTTTTTTTCTGCCGCGCGTAGTTGGCTCTCTGAAAGCATTTGAATTAAGCACGTTGGGCTCAAAAGTAAGCGCCGAAGAGGCCTTGCAACTGGGAATGGTGAACCGTGTGGTAGCCCCCGAGGAGCTGGACGCAGCGGTGGCCGAACTGGCCGCACGCTATGCCACGGCCCCGACCAAAGCCATCGGTCTGATGAAAAAGATGCTCAACAAGTCTTTCAACTCCACCCTGGACGAGATGCTGGACTACGAGGCTTACTGCCAGAAGATCGCCGGCAACTCAGCAGACTACAAGGAGGGTGTTACGGCTTTCAATGAGAAGCGCAAACCGCAGTTTAAAGGGGCCTAGGGTACGCCAACCTATACCTACAGAAGCCAAGGCCAGGTGCGCCTGGCTTTTTTTATGGCGCCATGGGAAAGCAGGTAGCGCGCGGTCAGAAAGAATAGCCAATAGCCAAGTTCAATTGCGGCGAGGGGGCTACCGCAATTACGGCGCTTTCGTCGGAGGTAAGTACATGGCCGATGATGTTCTCTTCGATGAGTTCAGCGCCTGAGGTTGCTTTGGCATACTTCAGCCTGCCGCCGATACCGCCCGATATCTCCAAGGTAAAATGCCTGCCTAGCTGAAACTGGTTGCCGATGTGGTAGCTCAGGTCCAGCGTGTTCTGGTACAGCCTTCCTACAAAGCGGTAGTTGGGATCGCTGGGAGGCAGCCCGGCCAGGCCAAACACGTTGCGCTCAAACACAACAAACCGGTAAGCAAACAGCGGCCCGTGGAAAAATCCGAAAGGAGCCCTTTTCTTTTTGGAGGTATAGTAACGCTGGCTCATCCGGATGCCTATACCTAAAACGTCTTTTCCCTCCGGTGACCACCAGTCATCTCCCTTCATGTGACTCTTGTACAGGTAGCTCAGGCCGAACTCATTGCTGATGTTGGAAGTGCGGATCTTCTCATACGAGAGAAAAATCTCCCCGTAATGCAGCGGATGGAGCTTCAGGATCTTGTCATGGTCGCTGTCGATGTTGCGCCGCACGATTCTCTCCTCTGCCTCCTCCTCCGTATTCTGTGCTTTGGCAAAACTTAAGGAAAGAAAAACAAGCAGGAAGGTCAGCCCTGTAATCCGGAACTGTATGCTGAGATCGTTCATGTGGCTCGCATTAGGTAAACATTCGGTTTGCTTCTGGATTATAGCGATTCAGGGGGAGGATGGTTGTGCTATAAGACAGGAATCTAAGCAAGTGTATACGGATGGCGCCACCTGAAGGGAGGCCTATACCTGGGAAAACACAGTTTCTATATAGGGAATACCGATATTATAACTCACTGGCTTGAGGGGCGTATACAAAGCTGTTCGAACTATATTTTATATCATTTAAATGAAACTAAAACTATGAAAAGAATTGCAACCACAGGGCTCATCGCCTGTGCCTTTTTATTTGGCACAGTAGCCTGTAACCAAAGTAAAGACACCACAGACAGCGTTGATCAGGCGCAGGAGCGCAACGAAGACCAGTTTGAAGACACAGCCATGGAAGAAACCAAAGACGAACAGTCTGAATTTATGACAGAGGCTGCAAGCGGCGGTATGATGGAAGTGGAACTGGGTAAGCTGGCGCAGCAGAAAGCCACCAATCCGCAGGTAAAAGAGTTTGGCGGCATGATGGTAAAAGACCATACCGCTGCCAACAAGGAATTGCGTTCGCTGGCCACCAGCAAGAACGTCATGCTGCCGGATAGTATGAGCAGCGATCACATGGACCATGTGCGCGAACTTCGCGACAAAACAGGCGCCGACTTCGATAAATCCTATATGAACCTGATGGTGGAAGACCATGAAGAGGACGTAAAGCTTTTTGAAGATGCCAGCAACAACCTGGAAGATGCCGAAGTAAAAGCCTTTGCCAGCAAGACATTGGCTACGCTGCGTCAGCACCATGAGCGTGCCCAGAAGATCAATAGTGCCCTGAAGTAAAACTTTAGGCTACAGCAGAAGCATGCAGCGCAGGTATAGCGCCTGGCAATGTTCAACCTTGACTTAATAAGCATCTGCAGCGCTGGCTGCAGATGCTTATACTTTAAAAACCAATGTTATGATAAACAGAGTGACTGTTTATGCAGCCTGCGTGCTGCTGGTGTTTGGCAGCGTTGGCTGCAGTGCCAATGATAGCGTAGAGCAGGCCGCTGAGCAAAGTGCGCAGCAGTTTGAAGCGGCTGGCGTGCAGGGTATGGAAAACGATGCCCTCTTTATGGCGGAAGCAGCCAGTGCCAGTATGCTGCAGGTCCAGTTAAGTGAACTGGCCCTGGAAAAAGCTGTTAGCCCGGAAGTGAAGGAAATGGCGCAGCAAATGGCGACCGGCCACCGGGAAATGGGAGAGGACCTGCAGGACATCGCCACGCAGGGAAACTTCGTGTTGCCCACCATGCTGGGGGCCGCTCACCAGAAAGTATACGACCAGGTCAACGCCGAGTCAGGTATAGGGTTTGACCTGAGCTACCTGAAACGTGTGCATGAGGAACATGACCAGCTCCTGAAACGCTACGAAGACATGGCCGAGAGTGCCAAGACCATGGAAGTGAAACAATTTGCCTCCAAGCAGCTGCCGCTCCTGAAGCAGCACCTGCAACGAGCCGAAGCCCTGGAAGACAGGCTGGGAGATATCTAAAAAAAGAGCCGCGGCTGTTAAAGTCGCGGCTCTTTTTATGTTACTTATTCTTCCCCATTCTCCAGGTAGATGCTGGTTTTGAGTTCTTCCTTCAGGAAGCGGGCCGTATAGCCTTTGCCTGCCTTGGCAACTTTTTCCGGCGTGCCGGATGCCACGATCGTGCCACCCCCTTCGCCCCCTTCCGGACCAATGTCGATGATATGATCCGCGATCTTGATCAGGTCGAGGTTGTGCTCGATGATGAGCACGGTGTTGCCTTTGTTGGTTAGCTTATGCAGTACCTCGCTCAGGTGCTCAATGTCCTGGAAGTGCAAACCGGTCGTCGGCTCATCGAGGATGTAGAGGGTCTGGCCCGTATCTTTCTTCGACAGCTCCGTTGCCAGCTTTACACGTTGCGCCTCGCCACCGGATAGGGTAGTCGCCTGTTGCCCCAGCGTGATATAGCCCAGGCCTACTTCGTTCAAGGTCTGGATGCGTCGGAGGATGCGTGGCTGGCTCTCGAAAAAGTCAACAGCCTGTTCCACCGTCATGTCCAGCACGTCGGTGATGCTCTTGCCTTTGAAGCGCACTTCCAGCGTTTCGCGGTTGTAGCGCTTGCCTTTGCATACTTCGCAGGGCACGTAAACATCGGGCAGGAAGTTCATCTCGATGGTGCGCATACCGGCTCCTTCGCAGGCTTCGCAACGGCCACCCTTCACGTTGAATGAGAAACGGCCTGGGGTATAGCCTCTGATTTTCGCCTCCGGCAGCTGCGCAAACAAGGTACGGATATCGGTAAACACGCCGGTATAGGTAGCCGGGTTAGAGCGCGGCGTACGGCCGATCGGCGATTGGTCCACCTCAATGACCTTGTCGATCTTATCCAGTCCTTCTATTTTCTTGTAAGGCAGCGGCTCGCGCTTTGCCCGGAAGAAGTACGTGTTCAGGATAGGGTAGAGCGTATCGTGTATGAGCGAAGACTTGCCACTGCCCGACACGCCTGTTACGCAGATCATCTTGCCCAGCGGCAGCTCCAGCGTCACGTTCTTGAGGTTGTTGCCGGTTGCTCCGATCAGTTTCAGCACTTCGCCGTTACCGGGGCGCTTCACACGTGGCACGGCTATACCCCGGCGGTTGCTCAGGAAGTCGGCAGTGGTCGTACCGGCGTTCATCATCTCTTCCGGTGTGCCGGCCGTCACGACCTGCCCCCCGTGTATACCTGCTCCCGGGCCTATGTCCACGACATAATCCGCGCTCAGGATCATGTCCTTGTCGTGCTCCACCACGATGATGGAGTTGCCCAGGTCCCGGAGGTCTTTCAGGGCATTGATCAGGCGCTCGTTGTCGCGCTGGTGCAGGCCGATACTTGGCTCATCCATGATATACAACACCCCGACCAGCTGCGTGCCAATCTGGGTAGCCAGGCGTATGCGCTGGCTCTCACCCCCCGAAAGCGTGCGTACCGGGCGGTGCAGGCTCAGGTAATCCAGGCCCACATCCAGCAGGAAGCCGATGCGCTTGCGGATCTCCTTGAGCAACTCCCGCGCGATCACGTTCTGGCGCTCACTCAGTCGCTCTTCCAGTCCTTCGAACCAGGCCGCCAGCTTGTTGATGTCAAGGATAGAAAGTTCGCCGATGTTCTTACTGTCGATCTTAAAGTGCAGCGACTCTTTCTTCAGCCGGTAGCCGTGGCACTCGGGGCAGGTGTTGGTCTGCGTGAAGTCCTCCACCCACGAACGGATGTTGTCCGAGTCCGACTCCATCTGGTTTTTGAGGAAGTTGATGATCCCTTCGAACTCGACGGTATAGTTGCCCTTCTTGGTATTGACCTCCAGATCCTCTTCCAGGCCATAAAGCAACACCTTCAGCACATCCTCCGGCAGGTCTTTGATGGGCGTGGATACCGATACTTTGAAGTGCTTGAAAAGCGCCTCGATCTGCTTAAAGATCCAGATGTCGCGGTACTCGCCGAGCGGGGCTATACCTCCGCGACGGATACTCAGGTCCTTGTCAGGTATAACAGACTCTTCGGTGATCTCCTGTATCTCGCCCAAGCCGTTGCACACCGGGCAGGCACCGTACGGAGAGTTAAAGGAGAAAGAGTTCGGAGCCGGATCATCATAGGCTATACCTGTGGCCGGGTCCATGAGGTGGCGTGAGAAGAAGTGCGTTTTGTCGGCATCCGCGTCCAGGATCAGCACGGTGCCCTTGCCATGCGTGAGCGCATTCTGGATGGAACTTGACAAACGGAAGCGATCTTCCTCCTTTACCACGATCTTATCGATCACGATCTCAATGTCGTGGATCTTATACCGGTCCACCTGCATTTTGGGTGCGATCTCTACCAGTTCACCATCCACGCGGGCACGGATAAAGCCCATCTTGCGGATCTGCTGAAAAAGCTCGCGGTAATGGCCTTTGCGGCCTTTTACCACCGGGGCCAGCACCACAATGCGCTTGCTGTCGAAGTTTTCCAGGATGTGGTTGACGATCTGCTCATCGCTCTGGCGCACCATTTTCTCTCCCGTCTCATAGCTGAAGGCCTCAGCCGTACGGGCCCACAGCAGGCGCATGAAGTCGTAGATCTCGGTAATGGTACCCACGGTAGAGCGTGGATTGCGGCTCGTCGTCTTCTGCTCGATGGAGATCACCGGTGACAGTCCCTCGATCTTGTCCACGTCCGGTCGCTCCAGGCCCCCCATAAAGGAGCGGGCGTAGGCCGAGAAGGTCTCCATGTAGCGGCGCTGCCCTTCGGCATAGATCGTGTCGAAGGCCAGCGACGATTTGCCCGAGCCGCTGATGCCCGTGAATACGACCAGCTTGTAGCGGGGCAGCTTAATGGAAATATTTTTGAGATTATGTTCGCGGGCACCGTAAACTTCGATCTGCTGAGCTTCTCCGTTCTGAGAAATAGCAGGGGCGGTGCCTGTTGTAGTTGCTTGCGCTTGATTAAAAGCCATTCAGGAATGCTTGATTTTAAATAGCAAAGGTATAAAATTATCAGCGCTTTGCAGTTGCAGCACGCCAACCTATCTTAACAGCAAATAATGGGAATTGGTTTAGCCCGGGAGAAGTATAATAAGCTATACCTACCCGGCACGGCCTGGCTAAGAAATTTCTTGTTCGAGCAGCGCGGAGTGATGGTGGCTGGTATGGATATACTCTTTTATCTGCCGTTGAATAAGCCTCTGTTTTTTCAGGTACCTGGCAAAACTATAGACAGCCAGAGCAACTCCCAAAACCATCAGAATAAAGCCTGTTACTTCCAGGTATACATGTCGGGAAAGCTTGAGTGCAGCAAAACCACCTCCTATGAGCGCAAGCGCTGTCCGGAGGTAGGCCATCAGGGTGCGTTCGTTGGCAAAAATGGTGCGCTGCACGGCCATCTGGTCCCGTATCTCTGTATTCTTCCTTTCCTGTATCTCCAGCTTCCTCCTTAGTTTTTTTATCTCTTGTTGGTCCGGATCAAGCATAAGGCTTTTTTGTTCAACTATACGGCAGCCAGCTGAAATGGGATCGCTGGCTGGGGGCGCATTTACACTGTTTTCAGCCTCTGTTCAGGACTGGCTCAACTCATCGCGCTACAGGTATAGAAACCATCGTGTTGTTAGGCCACCGGGAGGGTTGGGAAAGGTATGGGTGATATCATAAAAGGCCATCCAGTTCATCCTGATTGTACTGTTTTGTGCTGGCGTGCGCTCTCTCGTGCTCATGACTGGTGGGAGTGTAGCTTTGGTGGTGCCCTTCAATTAGTTTCTGCTTCTGCCTATACCTCATAAAACTATAAATTCCTAAGATGATCCCAAAGGGGATAAGGACTCCCCCGATTATGTGCAGGTATAGGTCATTGGATAGTTTTATAGCCGCAAACCCCCCAACGGATATGGTCATAGCCGTACGCAGATAGGCCATCAGGGTGCGTTCGTTCGCAAAGATGGTGCGCTGTGTGGCCATCTGGTCCCGTATCTCTGCGTTTTTCTTCTCCTGTACCTCCAGCTTTTTCTTAAGCTTCTTTATCTTTTCTTTGTCCGGATCTGGCATAGGGCAGCCTTTAAAAGTTATACGCACATGCTGGGCAAGGGTGGCCTTTGCTTTCAGGATGT
This sequence comes from Pontibacter sp. HJ8, assembly GCF_054824225.1. NCBI lineage: Bacteria > Pseudomonadati > Bacteroidota > Cytophagia > Cytophagales > Hymenobacteraceae > Pontibacter > Pontibacter sp. HJ8. Next base: position 546 of record NZ_JSYF01000219.1, on the reverse strand, counting down.
TGCAGGCCGGCCTCCATGCTGTAAGGAGTTTGTGCCGGAGCAGGGTAGCAGGTAGGATCAGGCTGTAATATTGGGATCTTGCTTCTCCCGGGCGGCGACTTCAGCGTGTGCCGCACTGGTTGGGGTATACGAGCTGGCATGGCTATCGATTTTGTCCTGCTTTTTGGTGTATTTCCGGTAGCCGATAAAGCCTACTACCAAACCCATGGGGATGAACAAAGCGCCGAACACTTTGTAGAGCGGGTCTTCAAAAAATTTGATAAAGGAGAGCCCGGCAATCACAAGTGCCATGGCGGTGCGGCTATAGGCCAAAAAGGTGCGCTCGTTGGCGAGTTTGGTCCGTTCCATAGCCAGGCTATCCCGGATCTCAACGTTTTGCTTTTCCTGTACCTTCAGCTCCTGCTTGATATCCTTAAGATGCATAGTCACTTATACGAAGCGGCCCTAAAGAAGGTAGCTGCTGTTGCACCCCCGCTTTTATGAAAAATAACAACGCGGCGAAGGAGCGGATAAGACCTGCTCAAGGTGCTACCCTGGAGGTGTTTT